>NZ_CABPVS010000002.1:255175-288368 GCF_902460845.1 Campylobacter concisus
TGATACTTCCATAAAATCAAAGAGAATTTACCTTGTCTTGTTTCGTTTTTCTCTTTTGATTTTATAAAATTTCCATAAGCCCCTGTTACTAAAATAAGCGATTTCCACGCTGTAGCCAAGATTTAGGGCTTGGCTTCGCTTACCATTTAGCTCAAATTTTAGAGCCGAAAATAAATCCGTTCAGTCTCATTTTATTTTGCTTTTTATAAAATCACTAAAACATTAGCAAAATGGGAGGCAAAATGCTTGATAGTATCATCCTTGCGGTCTTGGTATATTTTGCAACATTCTTATTTATGTTTTTTCTGCTTGCCTTTTTTGCCTTTTGGTATATAAGCGTGCCGCTACTTGTCATCTTTTTCGTTATAAAATTTATAAGGCAAGCAAAAGAGTGCGAGAGGATATGTGGCAAGCTTGAGTAAAATTTAAATTTCTAGCCCAAGATGAGCTAGAAAAAAGTTAAAAAATTTTATTCTAAGGCTTGAGCCAGATCAGCGATCAGATCCTCAGCATTTTCAAGACCTATGCTAACTCTTATCAGCTCTTTTGTGATGCCAGCTTTTATAAGCTCTTCGCTACTTAGCTGCTGGTGCGTAGTCGATGCTGGGTGTGTGATGAGCGACTTTGTATCGCCGATATTTACCACGATCTTAAAGAGTTTTACGCGCTCTAGCATCTTTTTTGCACGCTCGAAGCTATCAGTCTCAAAGCAAAATAGCCCATTTGCCATGCCGTCTTTAAAGTATTTTTGCGCCTTTGCGTGATCTACGTTGTCGGCAAGCCCTGGGTATGCCACACTTTTTATATGTTTGTGAGAGTTTAGAAATTTAGCCACTTTTAGGGCATTTTGTGAGTGCCTCTCAACTCTAACAGCAAGCGTTTCAAGCCCTTGTATGAGTTGCCAAGAGTTAAACGGAGAGATCACAGCACCGATATCGCGCACGATAGCAAGCCTCATTCTTAGCGTATAGATGTCAAAACGATCCGTCATATCAGCATAGACGATGTCGTGATAGCTCGCGTCTGGCACGTTAAAGTGCTCATATCTCTTGTTGCCTTTTAGCTTCTCGTTTAGGTGATTTGCGCTTACAACGACACCTGCTAGGCTAAGGCCCTGACCGCTCATATATTTGCTAGCGCTATGCACACAAACATCGACGCCGTGGCGAAGTGGCTGAAAGATGATAGGTGTTGGCACAGTGTTATCAGTGATGCTGATGATGCCATATTTGTTTGAAATTTCTACGATTTTTTCGATATTTGGGATAGAAATTTGCGGATTTGAAAGCGTTTCAAAAAATATAGCCCTAGTTTTTTCGTCTATCAAACTCTCCAGATCATCAGCAGTGTCGCTGTCAAAGACTCTAGCCTCTATGCCAAATCTTTTTAGCGTATGCGTAAAAAGTACTGTCGTGCCACCATAAATTTTCTTAGCGATGATGATATTATCGCCTGCTTGGGCTAAATTTATGATGCTGTAAAACAAAGCTGACTGACCGCTTGCAGTCGCTATCGCAGCGGCTCCGCCCTCAAGTGCAGCGACCCTTTTTTCAAAGATATCTGTCGTTGGGTTGCTAAGTCTTGTGTAGATGTAGCCGCCATCTTTTAGATCAAACCTAGCAGCTGCTGTCTCGGCACTTCCAAAGTCATAAGCTGTGCTTTGAAAAATAGGCACAGCCATCGTGCCAAAGCCTTCGTTTGTGTCGTAGCCTACGTGGATCGCAGCGGTTTCTTGCCTCATTTTTGCTCCTTTTAAGGTAATTTTGGCGTAAATTATACATTAGCAAAGCCAAAATTTAGGGGATAAAATCAAATTTTGATATAATTTGCCAAAAAAAGGAAAAATTTGAACCAAGTTACGGACAAATTTAAGCGTGTAAAATACCTTCGTGCGCTAGAAAAATTTGCAAAATCAGCGATAAATGGGCTAAAAAGAGATGACTTTGACGAGGCTGAATTTCGTCAAAGAGTGGAGAAAAATGCGAAAGTCATCGAAAAAGTCGAGGCTGTCTATCTTGATCAGCCATACTCAAAGGCGCTAGAAAATTTTATAAATTTGCTTATCAAAAACGCCCCAAAAGATGAGCTTTTAAAGGCGGCAAATCTGCTTGATAAGCTAAAAAATCAAAAGACATATAAAAAAGAAAAGTATAAAAATAAATTTAAGGATGAGGATTGAAAGTAGTTATTTTCGATATGGATGGCACTGTAATCGATAGTGGCGAGGCGATATATAAAACGGTAAATGAAGTAAGAGATGAGCTAAATTTAGCGCCACTTGAAAAAGAGTTTATCATAAAAGCGATCAACGAACCAGGTAGAAATTTGCCCCTTGAGTTTTACGGCATTGATACGCCAAGTAGGAGCTTAAAAGAGGGTTTTGAAGAGAAATTTAAGAAATTTTACGATGAATGCGCGACTACCTATGATGGCGTAAAAGAGCTTTTGCAAAAGTGCAGAGATGCTCACTACAAAGTCGTTTTGGCAAGCAATGCACCACACGATACGCTAGAGAAAATTTTAAAGAAAAATGAAATTTATGAGCTATTTGACGAGGTTATCGGCGCTAGTAAAGAGATACCGCAAAAGCCAGATCCTGCGATGCTTCACCTAGCTGTTAGTAAAACTGGAGCCAGCAAAGCGATCTTTGTTGGAGATAGCCTAAAAGACGAGCTAGCTGCCAAAAATGCAAATATGCCTTTCTTGCAAGTTAGCTGGGGATTTGGCGAGGAGAGCAAAACAGCGACCTATAATGCTAAAAATGTCAGCGAGGCGTGGGAGATAATATTAAATTTTTAACTTAGTTTTAATTGGCTATAATCTTAAGAAATTTTCAAAGAAACAGCGATGATAGATATATTTGAGGGCAGTGCGAGGGATAAATTTTATGACATTTTGTTTAACGCAAATGCCGTTTTGGTTAAAAATGAGATAGATAAAATTTTTGAAAAATTTGTGGCTATGAGCGAGCTTTGTGAAAAGCATGGCGTTAGTGAAGATGAGATCAGAAATTTTATAGCCTCAGAGCAAGATAAAATTTATAACGGAGTAAATGACCTGTATATCGAGCTTAGCGGAGAAATTTTAAGCCAAAATGAGTAAGATTTTTGCGCTCATTGCTTTGCTTACTGCTCTTATCTTTGCAAAAGAGCCAAATTTTGACCCAAGTTCGGTGCATACATTTGAGCTTAAAAAAGATGAGTGGGCTAGGGTCTTTATAACTGAAAAGCGAACCCAAAGGGTTGAAATGTTTGACTTTCGTTGGACGCTATTTGATAGTACAAATATCACTGTGCAAAGCTTTTTTAGGCGCTATCCAAGGCAGATGGTCTTTTCGCTAAGACAAGGACAAAACACCTATATGCAGCGAGTTTTGCCTGATTTTACGATGCCGCCAAATGAGAGCGTAAGCCTTTATATATCATTTATTGATTTTAAGGATAAAAAGGCGTATTTTAGGGTGGCTCTGCTAGATGAGAGCAAGCGTGTGGATGTGGGTTTTAGAGATCCAGATGAGGCTAAATAGAAGGATAAAAATGGATAAAATCGATGAAATAATGGGTAAATTTATAAGCGAGCTTGGCTACAAAGAGGCGTTTGAGATGTTTTCAAAGATAAGCTCAGGCAAGAAGCTGCGCTCAAAACTTCTTTTAAAAATCGCAGGCGAGAGCGAAATTTTGCTTAAGCTTTGCGCTATCATCGAGCTCATCCACCTCGCAAGCTTGCTACACGACGACGTCATAGATGAGGCAAATATAAGACGCGGCAAGCCAAGTATAAACGCGCTTTTTGGCAGTAAAAACTCAGTCATGCTAGGTGACATTCTCTACTCAAAGGCTTATTTTGAGCTTACAAAATTTGATCCAAGTATCGCAGCTACCATATCAGACGCAGTAAGCAAGCTAAGTATCGGCGAGATGATGGATGTAAAAATGGCTGAAAATTTTAATGAAAACGAGCAAGAATACTTAAAAATGATCTACTATAAAACAGCTGTTTTGATAGAAGCCACGGCTATTTGCGGGGCAAAGCTAGCTGGCAAAGATAGTGAGAAATTTGGAATTTATGGCAAAAATTTAGGCCTTGCGTTTCAGATTGTTGATGATATATTAGACATAACTCAAGATGAAAAAACGCTTGGCAAACCAGCACTTAATGACTTTGTAGAGGGTAAAACAACGCTTCCATACATATATCTTTATAAGAGTTTGGACGAGGCCGGTAAGGCAAAGCTTAGATCGCTTTGGATGAAGAAGCTTGATGAGGGCGAAATTTTGTGGTTAAAAGAAAATTTTGTCAAAACTAGCTCAGTTAGTAAAGCCATAAACGAGGCTAAAAGGCTTGGAAATGAAGCGATAGAATCGATAAAAGAGTATAAAAACGCCGAGCTTGAAGGGATCATAAAAAGCATGATAGATAGGGAATTTTAATGCACTATTTAGATATAAGTTTTACATATAAAAATACTGATATTTCAGTTAGAGAAAAGCTTGCGTTTGATAGTGATGAAAAAAAAGAGCAAATTTTAAAACTGCTAAGGTCAAACAAAAATATAGAAGAGTGTATGGTACTAAACACCTGCAACCGCGTTGAAATAATAGCAAGTGTAAGTGATCTAAAAAGTGCAACTACTCATGCTATTAGATGCATGTCGATATTTTCAGGTGTTTTTGAAGATGAGCTTTATGAGAGGGCTGATATTTATGAAGATAGCGGAGCCGTGCACCACCTCTTTGCCGTGGCAAGCTCGCTTGATAGCCTAGTCGTCGGCGAAACGCAGATCGTTGGCCAGCTAAAAAATGCCTTTAAATTTGCTTACGATAGCTCAGCTTGTGGCGAACAAATCAGTAAAATCATCCATTATGCATGTAAATGCGCTGCTAAAGTTAGAAACGAAACTCAAATTTCTAAAAACCCGATCTCAGTTTCAAGTGTCGCCGTGGCAAAAGCAAAAGAAATTTTTGGTACGCTTGAAGGAAAAACTGCTATAGTCGTAGGAGCTGGCGAGATGGGCGAGCTAGCAGCAAAACACCTAATCTCAAGTGGTGCAGAGGTAATCATTATAAATAGAAGCTCCGAGCGTGTTGAGCAGCTAGTTGATAGCCTTGGGGACAACGCTAGCTGGGATAGCATTTTAAAATTAAAAGAGTATGTAAATAATTATGATCTAATATTTTCAAGCACCGCAGCCCCGCACGCTATCATCACAAACGCCATAATCGAACCAAGAGAATTTCATAGATACTTTTTTGATATTGCCGTGCCAAGGGATATTGATCTTATAAATACAGAATTTATTAGTGTCTATACGGTAGATAGTTTAGAGGAGATAGTAAGGAAAAATTTAGCCCTAAGAGAGGAGCAAGCACAAAAGGCTTATTCGATCGTAGGTCAAGGCACAAGTGAATTTTTAAAAATTTTAAAAGAAGATATGAGTGTGCCACTCATAAAATCGATCCGCAAGCAGGCTGAAATTTGTGCTAAAAATGAGCTAGAAAAAGCGATAAAAAAAGGATATTTAAAACATAGTGATTATGAGGAGGCACAAAAACTCATTCATCAAGTTTTTAAAGCATTTTTGCACCAGCCAACGATGAAGCTAAAAAGTCTTGCGGATGAGGAGAGATCTAGTGAGCTTTCAAATGGAGTTAGATTTTTATTTGATATAAAAGATGAACAAAATTTTCAAGTGGGAGATATAGATGAGATTTAGTAAATTTTATGCACCAACGACCAAAGAAGCACCAAAAGACGCCTCTTTACCAAGTCATAAATTTTTAATAAGAGGTGGATTTGTCGAGCAGATAGGCTCAGGGCTTTACAACTATCTGCCACTTGGAAAGATCATGCATGAGAAAATTTCTCGTATCGCACGAGAGGAGATGGACGAGGCTGGCGCGCTAGAGGTGAGTTTTAGCGTGGTTACTTCAAGTGAGCTTTGGAAACAAAGTGGCCGCTACAACGTCTTTGGTAAGGAACTTTTGCGCTTTAAAGACAGAAAAGAAAATGACTTTGTGCTAAGCCCAACAAACGAAGAGGCAGCCGTTGCTTTGGTGCGTGGCAAGGTGACTAGCTACAAGCAGCTACCACTAAATTTATACCAGATAAACACTAAATTTCGTGATGAGGCAAGACCACGCTTTGGCTTGCTAAGAGGGCGAGAATTTACGATGAAAGATGGTTATAGCTTTCACTCAAGCAAAGAGGATCTTAAGCGTGAGTTTGACCTTATGGAGGCAACTTACAGTAAGATTTTTACCCGCTTGGGGCTAAATTTTAGAGCTGTTGAGGCTGATAGCGGAGCCATAGGAGGAAGTGGCAGTAAAGAATTTATGGTGCTTGCAAGTAACGGAGAGGACGACATACTTTGCTGTGAGGCTTGCAGATACGCTGCAAACGTTGAGGCTGCAAGGCGCAAACCAAGAGTTAGCGAGGCTGAAGCGCCAGAGGCGGACGCGGCTAAATTTCTAACGCCAAATGCAAAAACTATAAAAGATGTGGCGGAGTTTTTCAAAGTTAGCGAGTTTTACTGCATAAAAGCTGTTATGAAAAAGGCGATCTATGAGGACAAAGAGGAGGTCGTGGTCTTTTTTGTAAGGGGCGATGACGAGCTTCAAGAGACAAAGGCACAAAATGCTTGCAAGGCGCTTGAGCTAGTAGATGCTAGTGAGGCTGACGTGGCTAAAGCTGGATTATCTGCTGGATTTTGCGGACCAGTTGGGCTAAAAGATGTGAAATTTTTTATAGATAACGAGCTAAGGGGCGCAAATAACATGATATGCGGCGCTAACGAGAAGGACTATCACTTTGTTGGCGTTAGTGTTAGCGGATTTAACGAAGAGAGATTTAAAGACCTTGTAAAGGTAAAAGAGGGCGATAAATGCCCAGTTTGCGGCGGAAATTTAAAACTTAGCAAAGGCATAGAAGTCGGTCATATCTTTCAGCTAGGCGATAAATATTCAGCTGCGATGAACGCGACATATCTTGATGAAAACGGCAAGGCAAAGCCATTTTTGATGGGCTGCTACGGCATTGGCATAAGCAGGCTTATCGCTGTGATGATAGAGGCTAGCCACGACGAGAAGGGCTGCATCTGGAAAAAAGAGTGCGCGCCGTTTGATGTGGAGATCATCATCTCAAATTTAAAAGATGAAGCGGGCGTGAAATTTGCATTTGAGCTTTATGAAAGCCTTAAAAAAGCTGGTGTTAGCGTCATAATCGACGATAGAAATGAGAGATTTGGCGTTAAGATGAATGACTTTGAACTTATCGGCTTCCCTTATGCGCTGCTTGTTGGTAAAGAATTTGCAAATGGCAAGGTCGAGTTTATCACAAGAGATGGGCTAAGCAAAGAGACCATAGGCGCAAACGACGCCTTTAGAAAGATAAAAGAAAGCTTATGAGATTTTTCGCATTTTTGTTTTTTTTGATAGAAGCGGTCTTTATCTATCTTTTTGTGGATAAATTTGGCTTTTTGAACTATTTTCTTGAGGTGCTGGTCTCTGGATTTGTGGGCATCGCGCTTCTTTTTAATGCTGGATTTTCTAGCTTAAATTCGCCTCAAGCGGCATTTAAAAGCTTTCTTGGCGGAAATTTATTTAGCCAGTTAGGACTTAGCTTTGGCGGAGCGTTGCTCTTTTTGCCAGGGATTTTGACAGATATTTTTGGCATAGCCGTGGTCGTTTTTTCTTTAGTGTTTAAGAAAAATGCAGCGAAAAATGAGAGCTATCAGGAGTTTAAATTTCAAAACTTTAGCGAGCAGGGCAGTAAAAAAGATGAGGGCGAGATCATCGACGTTGAGGTCATCGAAGAGCCAAAAAGAGTAAATTAGGAGAGATGATGAAAGAGATAAAAATAGCAACTAGAAAGAGTATCTTAGCGCTTTGGCAAAGCGAACATATCAAGGCTAGGATCGAGGCGCAGCACAAGGGCATGAAGGTCGTGCTTGAGGGCATGAAGACAAAGGGCGACGTGATACTTGACACGCCACTTGCAAAGATCGGCGGCAAAGGGCTTTTTACAAAAGAGCTTGAAGATAGCATGCTAAAAGGCGAGACTGATATCGCCGTGCATAGCCTAAAAGACGTTCCTGTAGTCTTTCCAGAAGGGCTTAAACTAGCGGCCATTTGCTCACGCGAGGATACAAGAGATGCGATGATAAGTGAGAAATTTGCTAAATTTAGCGACCTACCGCACGGCGCAAAAGTTGGCACAACGAGCCTGCGCCGTAAGATGCAGCTACTTATCATGAGGCCTGATCTTGAGATCATCTCGCTTCGTGGAAACGTGCAGACCCGCCTACGCAAGCTAAAAGAGGGCGAATTTGACGCGATCATTTTGGCGATGGCTGGCATAAACCGCCTAAATATCAAGGCTGAAGTGGCACACATCTACACATTTGGCTTTGACGAGATGATACCTGCGATGGGTCAGGGCGCTCTTGGCGTCGAGGCTAGAGACAAGAAGCAAATTTTAGAGCAGATTGACTTTCTAAATGACGAAAATGCGGTCATCGAAACGACCATAGAGCGTGATTTTGTAAGCGTTTTAGAGGGCGGCTGCCAAGTGCCAATAGGCATAAGCGCAAGACTAAAAGGTGATGAAATTTCTATCGATGCGATCGTTGGCCTGCCTGATGGAAGCGAGTTTATAAAAGATAGCTTAAAGACTAGCAAAGATAAATTTCAAAGTGTCGGCAAGGAGCTAGCGTATAAATTTATAGAAAAAGGGGCGAGAGAGCTTTTAAGACGCGCTGAAGAGATGGCGTAAGCGTGTTTGAACTAAAATTTAAAGCAAAAGCCATAAGTGCCACCAAAAATAGCAAAGACAACTACTATATGATCGGTTTTGCAGACGACAAATATGACTACAAAAACTACATAATCTTTCAAAGACCGATCAAACTAAAAAAGGGCGACGACGAAAACGCCGAGATAAACGGCATATACGCAGAGTGCAACGGCGACGTTTGCTATAACGCTTGCAAAAAGGTGAAGATCACTGATAAAACTATCATTTTTGAGGTACAAGATAGCGTTATTAGCGTTGATATAGAGGGTGTTAAGCTTAGTGAGCGCTTTATGAAATATAGCAAAGAGATATTTGGCCAACTGCTAAAATGTAGCATATTGGAGTAATTTAAAAAATTACTGCCGTTTTTAGAACCACGATACCATCTAGTGCTTAACCTAACAAAAAATTTGCAATGAATTACTTTGAAAAAACATAAGTATGCCGGCCATGTGTGGCTGTGCGTTGAACGCTAGTTTACAGACATTCGACAATGGAGTATAAATTTAGATCTTGCGTCTATTTAAACGGCGAAGCAATATCGCAAAGGTGGCTCCGAGATAACGATCAAATATTCTGATAGCTATCGGTGTGTGCGGTAGATAATAGCCATCCGCTTTGCTTCGCCTTTTTCAGCTATTTTTGGCTAAAATCGCCCAAAAATCAAAAAGGCAAAATATGGACTACATCAAGCTTTTAAAAGAAAATAATCTACTTCGTGTTATCGATGAGCCAACAGACATTGATCTTGAGATCGCACACGCTAGCTATATCGAGGTTAAGCGTGAGGGCTCGCAAGCGCTACTTTTTAAAAACCCAGTTTGCAAAAAAACTGGGCGTAAATTTGCACCAGTGCTTACAAATATCTATGGCTCAAAACACGCGCTTGAGCTTATCTTTGGGCTAAATCCTGATGAGATCGCAGCCGAGATAGAAAAGCTTTTAAAGCCCAGAAAACCTCGTAATTTCAAAGAAAAGCTTGATTTTTTAGCCTATCTTTTTAGTATGAGAAAAATTTTTACCAAAAGGCTAAAAGGCGAGGGCGAGTGCCAGCAGGTCAAATTTATAGGCGAAGATGCTGATTTGCTATCGCTTCCAGCACTAAAGACATGGCCACATGATGGTGGCGCTTTTATTACGATGGGGCAGGTTTATACGCAAAGCTTGGATGGTGCTTTGCAAAATTTAGGCATGTACCGCCTACAAATTTATGACAAAAACCGCCTTGGCATGCACTGGCAGATCCACAAAGACGGCGCAAATTTCTTTCACGAGTACAAGCGTGCAGGCAAAAAAATGCCAGTCTCTGTAGCCATTGGCGGTGATCCACTCTACATCTGGTGTGGGCAAGCGCCGCTTCCAAAGGGAGTTTTTGAACTTTTACTTTATGGTTTTATCCGCAAAGAGCCAGCCAAACTTGTAAAATCCTTAACAAATGAAATTTATATCCCGCACGATGCAGACTACGTAATAGAGGGCTTTGTGGATACGGCTAAGTGTGAGCTTGAAGGCCCATTTGGCGATCATACTGGCTTTTATACGCCTATCGAGCCTTTTCCGGTGATGGATGTAACGGCGATAACTAGCAAGCATGAGCCAGTATTTCACGCAACTGTGGTTGGAAAGCCGCCACTTGAGGATAAATATATGGGCTGGGCGACTGAGCGAGTTTTTTTGCCACTTTTGCGAACGACCGTGCCTGAACTACTGGACTACAATATGCCTGAAAATGGCGTTTTTCACAACCTAATCTTAGCTAAGATAAATACGCTCTATCCAGCTCATGCAAAGCAGGCCATGCACGCATTTTGGGGCGTTGGGCAGATGAGCTTTGTAAAACATGCCATTTTTGTTGGAGCCGATGCGCCTGAGCTTAAAGATTATGATGAATTTACTAGCTTTGTTCTAAATCGTTTTGGTAGTCAGAGTGTGCTAATAAGCCAAGGAGTGTGTGATCAGCTTGATCATGCTAGTCCAAATTCGTGTTTTGGTGGCAAACTCGGCGTAGATGCGACGCAGGATTTTTGTAAATTTAGCCCTAAGGTTTTAAGTGATAGTGAGCTTTTGGCTAAATTTCAAAGCGTTACGCCAAATGTAAAAGAGCTTAAGCAGTTTAAAACGGATACCAAAACGCCTATTTGTGTGGTGAAATTTGAAAAAGATTGTGTGGTAAAAGAGCTTTTTGACAAGCTTTTGACATTTAGAGATTTTTTCAAACTCCTTATCGTTGTGGATATGCAAAATTACCTTGAAAACCCATATATGCTACTTTGGCGCGTGACAAATAACATCGATGCTTTGCGTGATATTTTCATAGATGGTGAGAATTTCTGCGTGGATGCAACGAGCAAGGACGAGCTAGAGGGATATACGAGAGGCTGGCCGTTACAAACGGATTGTGACCGCGAAGTAGTTGCTGATCTAGTTAAGCGCGGTATAGTAAAAGATGAGCCAGAGTTATTTAAAAAATTTGAAATATTTGGTTAGCTTTGAGATGCTCAAGTAAATTTATAAATTTTGCTTTTTGCTGTGGATTTAAAATTTTTAATAATATTTGCTTAATCAAATGCTAGTGTTTGTTTGTTAATTTAAAAATAGCTTTTAGACTAGGTCTAAAAGCTTAATTTGTTTTTAGCTCTCTTTTAAGAGTTTGCTTGCGAGCATATCGGCTTTTGCTTTGTCGGTATCTTTTTTTACGGATTTATAAATTTTAGATATATAATTTTCCAAAACTTCGTGGCAAGATATTACTTTTTCGTTTTCGCTTCTTGCTACTTTTACGTATTCACCGCTATTTTGTAGCTCAAATGCTAGGTCATTATCGCTTAATTGAAGCTCTAAAATTTCAAGTAGTCTCTCTTGAAGTCTTGGTTCAAAAATAGGAGTCATAAGCTCCAAGCGACGCTCTAAATTTCGTGGCATCCAGTCAGCACTTGAGATATAAATTTTTGGCTGAGCATGTTTAAAGTATAAAATTCTAGCGTGCTCTAAGTATTTGCCAATGATCGAGCGAACTTTGATGTTTTCGCTTTTGCCTTTTATGCCAGGCCTTAGTCCGCATACACCACGAACTATAAGATCGATCTTTACACCTGCGTTTGATGCGCGGCTAAGCTCATTTATCACATCTTCGTCAATTAGTGCGTTCATTTTGGCAATGATCCTGCCCTCGCTGCCTTTGCTTGCTTCCACTCTTATCTTTTCGATGATACGCTCTTTTATCTGAAAAGGCGACATGCTAAGAGCGTTTAGACGGCGATTTTTATTATATCCTGAGAGGATGTGAAAAAACGAAGTCGTATCTTGGCTAAATTCTTCTTTGCTCGTAAATAGACTAACGTCAGTATAAATTTTAGCCGAACTGCCGTTGTAGTTGCCTGTACCAAAGTGCATATAAAATTTAAGCTTATCGCCGATTTGGCGGATGACCTGGCTAACTTTTGCATGCACCTTAAAGCCTGTAATGCCATATATCACGTGCGCGCCTGCGTCTTCAAGCGCCTTTGCCCAGTGCAGGTTATTTTCTTCATCAAACCTTGCTTTTAGCTCAACCATCACAGTTACTTGTTTGCCATCACTTGCGGCGTCTATTAGGCTTTGAATTATTGGTGAGCTTTTATCAACTCTATAAAGTGTCATTCGAATAGATATGACTTTTGGATCTTTGCTGGCTTCTTTTATAAAGCTTACAACTGGATCAAAACTCTCAAACGGATGCACTAGCAGCACATCTTCTTTATCTATGGCGTCAAATACCGAGATACCATTGCCAAATGGTGGTAGCGTTTTTGGAACGTAAGGCGCATTTGCCAAGTGGGTAAAATTTTTACTTCCAGCTATCTCCCAAAGCGAGCTAAGAGTGAGCGGAATGCTTGAAAAATAGACATCTTTATGAAAAATTTTCATATGAAAATTTAAGAAGTCCAAGATATCAGCGTCTACGTTTTTATCGATTTGCATACGAACAAAAGCCCCTTTTCTACGAAGCTTTAGCCCTTGCTCAAGTATCATCATAAAATCATCCGCTTCTTCTTCTTCAATGACGATATCAGCGTTTCTTGTCACTCTAAAAGCAGCTGAGCTAAGTAGCTTATACCCTGGAAAAATTTCTTCTGCGTGGCGATGTACGATCGTTTCAATCGGCACAAAAACATTGCTACTTGGCTGTGTAAAACGTGGCAAGACTCTTGAAATTCTTATCATGCCGTATTTTAAAATTTCTGGATGTTCGATATCAGCAAGCTTAACGGCAAGAGAGAAGCTAAGGTTGTTTAGGTGCGGAAATGGATGAGTCGCATCTACAGCGATAGGCACGATGACTGGCAAGATATTTGAGAAAAAGTATTCGTCACACTTTTGCTTCAAGCTATCATCAAGCTCGTCATAACTTTTTATAAAAAGCCCCTCTTTACTAAGAGCATTTACTGTTTTTTTATAGTGATCTTCTACTAAATTTTGCTCATTTTGTAGATATTTTCTAATCTCTCTTAGCTGATCAAGTGGGCTCATGCCATCGCCACTGCTTGTAGTAGCTCCAGCTGCGAAAAGCTGCTTTAAGCCAGCAACTCTGATCATATAAAACTCGTCTAAATTTGTCATATAGATCGCTAAAAATTTTAGCTTTTCAAGTAAAGGAATTTCCTTTTCACATTGAGCGAGTACCCTTGAATTAAAGCGTAGCCAGCTTAATTCTCGGTTTATAAAAAGAGTTTCATTTTTGCTCATCATCTTCTCCTTGTGCGTTTTTGAGTTATTATATGATATGTGCGGTTATAAAGTTCTTACTTTATTTAAAATTTTGGTTACAATAAGCCAAAACTTAAATTTAAAGGCTTATTATGTCTGATTATGTGATATTAGTTGGTATCTTTTTAGTGGCAGTCGTTGTTTTTGCGCTTATTAAAAAGATATCGTTTTAGCTTTTAAATTTCTCCCACCACAAATAAGCAAAGATGAGCCCAAAGCCCTTGACTTTGCTCTCGTCAAAGGTAAATTTCATCATATCTTCTCGTTTTATGAAAACAAGCTCGATATCTTCGCCGTCGACGCCACCGCCAGAATTTACCTTCATGCTCTCATCGATCTTTGCGTAAAACATAGTTTGCATGTTGCCTCCAAAGCCAAAAGCACCGTATGTCATCGTGATACGCTCTATCTCTTTTAGCTCATAGCCCACTTCTTCGATCGCCTCTTCTCTGGCTGTTTGCTCTTCGCTAAGTCCTTTATCCATAAGCCCTGCGCAAAGCTCGTAAGTAAAGCCTTGCTCATTTGTTTTGATGCCTTCTTTCTCTTGTGAGTACCAAACGGCAGGGCGAAACTGCTTTACAAACAAAAAGGCATCTTTTTGCTCGTGATATAAAAAAATACTAACGCTATTCATCACTTTTACGCAATCCCAGTCTCTTTGGACACCATTTTGCATAAATTTCATCTTAAATGGCTTTAAATATTTTGACTCGCCAAGAGGCAGAATTTCTAAATTAGTTATAGTAGTATCCATTTTGCAAGTCCTAAAAAGCTAAAAAATCCTATCGCATCAGTAAAAGTAGTAAGAATGACGGCTGAGCCGACTGCAGGATCTATGTTAAAGCGCCTTAGCGTTAAAGGTATGATCGTGCCAAAAAAGCCAGCAAAGAATAAATTCGTAACCATGCTAAGCCCAATAACAACGCCAAGCATACCTTTGTCAAACCAAACAGAGGCGATTATGCCCATTGCCACACCAAAGATTAGTCCATTTATGAGTGAAATACTAACCTCACGTTTTAGAACGTTTTTGGCATCTTTAAACTCGATCTCACCAAGTGCTAGACGGCGAACCGTAACGGCAAGTGCTTGTGTGCCGGTATTTCCGCCCATTGATGCAACTATTGGCATTAAAACAGCAAGAGCGACGTAGGCTGCTATTGTCTCGTCAAAAAGTCCGATTATAGACGAGCTAAAAAGAGCTGTTAGTAAATTTACGCCAAGCCAAACCGCACGACCACGACCAGCTTTAAAAAGCGTATCGTCCTCTTCTGATTCGTCATCAACGCCGGCTAGGTTATAAATTTGCTCAGTTGCACTCTCTTGAATGTAGTCGTGAATATCATCAGATGTTATACGACCTAGTAGTATGCCAGTGCTACTTGTAACTGCGATAACATTTAAATCGTACTCTTGAAACATATCGGCAACATTTTGCATAAGGTCCATATCATTTGCAACGTGTGGCTTGTAGTGATCGATCTGCGCTGACTCGATATTTTGCTTTAGTGTTTTTGTAAAATCAAAAAGTATAAGATCTTCAAGTGGGATAGCGTATTGTAAAACGCCATTTTTATCGATAATAAAAAGCTGTGAGATATTTTCTAGCTTGCCTTCTTGCTTTTCTCGTCTAAGTCTTGCTACTGCATTGCCAAGCTTTTCTTCAAGGTGAGCCGAAAAAAGCTCTGTTTGCATGTGCGCACCAGCTCTGTCTTCTTCGTAGCTTCTAAGTCTTAAAATTTCATTTTGGTTTTCTCTATCAAGCTCGTTAAAGAGCTCTCTAGCTTTATCCTCGTCGATATCCTCGATGTATTGAAGCAAATCAGTCGCATCATCGCTCTCCAGCTCTTCAAGTGCTTCTACGATCTTTTCAGCTGGAAGCTGTTCGATCACATCTTTTAGCATGTGATCAGGTAGCTCGATAGCAACATCACCTAAAATTTCAGGATCTAGCTTTTCAAGATAGTGAGCAAAAAGCTCCTCGTCGTGCTTTTTAAGTGTTTTTAGGTGTTGGGCTAGCTCATAAGGTGAGAGTTCGTTATCTTCTAAATTTTCATCTAAATGCTGATCTATCAGCTCTTTTGCTTCTTCTAGTTCTTGGCTCAAGTTTTACCTTTAAAATTCTATTACATTAGGGAAAAATTCCACTTTGTGGTACTCTTTTTCGTTGCTTAAAGCATTTTTTATTAGCTCGTCATTTTTGCTAACAACTGCCTTAAATTTAGCTGATTCTTTCTTGTCTTCTAGGCTTTTAACGACCTTTATTGCACTTTCTGGATTGATAGGTTTATTGTCCCTATAAAGACCAAAATGAAGGTGTGGCCCTGTGCTCATACCGCTTGTGCCAACGTAGGCTATAAGCGTACCTTGCTTGACTTTTAAACCGCCTTTTATGCCTTTAGCAAAGCCATTTAAGTGGGCATAAAGTGTCTCATAGCCACCAGCGTGAGAGATGATGACGGTTCTGCCATATCCGCTTTTTTGTCCGACAAATTTTACTGTGCCATCGCCTGCGGCTTTGATCGGTGTACCTTTTGGAGCACCGTAGTCGACGCCAAGGTGAGCCCTGTATCTTTGGAGAATAGGGTGCCATCTTTTTAGGGTAAAAGCTGATGTTATTCTGGCGTTTGCAAGAGGGCGAACTAGTAAAAATTTATCATTTTTCTTACCATTTTTATCATAAAATTTATCTTCAAATTTATACATGACGTATCGTTTATTTTTGGTCTCTATCATCGCAGCATAAATTTCAGGAGTGCCAAAAGAGCGGCCCATACGTATTTTTTGATTATAAACGATAGCAATAGTATCGCCTTTATTTATCTTTTTAAAATCAATACCACTTCCTTTAAAAATTTCTTTAAAGCCAAGGGCTAATGTGCCAGAGCCAGTGTAGTCAAAAATGTCTTCAGAGACTGATTTGTCCACCTTTAAAGCTAAAAATTTATCCTCGCTTTGATAAGAAATCGGAAGAAATTCAAGTTTAAATTTATCATTATCATCTCTAAAAATATGCATTTGAAGCTCGTCGCTAACAGGGATTAGTACTTGTTTGGTATTGCCATTGTCGTCTTTATAAATTTGATACTTTGTGCCAGCAATGATCTCTTCTGTTAGCTCTTGATCTTCGGTTGCTAAGTTGTAGTAAAGTGAAAGTGGGATTTTGTTTGTCTCTAAGAAATTTAAAAAGTTACTTCCATTTGGCCAGTTGAGCTCTTCGACACTTGGTTTTATAGCGTATAAATTTATAGATAATATTGCAAAAATTATAAAAATACGAGGCATTAATGTCCTTTTAAAAAGCTGGTGGGATTTTAACTAAAACTTGCTTTAATTTTGCAAAAGATAAAGCATTTTAGGCTATAATCGCTCTAAAAATTTAAACTTAGGAGATATTTTTGAAACGTATATTTGTGATTTTATCGCTAGTTTTTGGCTTTGCTTTTGGAGCTGATTTTTCTTTAAATGAGTATAGAACTCCTATAATTAGCGTCGATAGTGATGGCACAGCAACGATAGTTGACAGTCCAGAAATTTTAATCGGCTCAAGTGGCGTTGTGCTTCATAAATTTGATACTGATAGCTCTATCATCGCAAGAGTTAGCGTTATCTCAAAAAATTCTGGCTTTGCTAAGATTAGATTTGAGGTGTTTGATCTGCTTGAGCAAAAGGCGCTCCCACTTCCAGGCATAGCACCTGCAAATGGCGATATGGTCGTGCTAAACTATCTTTATAACCGCTCATTAATCATCGTGCCAAATAAAGAAATTTACGAAGAGATCACGTCTGCGTTTCCAAATATGATATTTATTCACCCAGATATTATAGGAGCGTATCTAAGCTACGAATACAAGCCAAATCCAAGCAGAGATGACTTTAGAAAAATGTGCGCTCAAAGTGCAGCCGGTCTAATTTTCGTAGCAATGGATGGCAGAAGCGTTTTTGCTGATTGCCAAAGCTTTAAAGTACTAAAAGAATTTAAAAGTGGCGAGGTTGAGTACTATCAGCTACCATTTTATACAAGAGTTAGCGACATAGACACTGTGTTTTGGAAGCTAAATAGTGAGCACATCAACAACTACGACGCTCACTACGAAAAACTTTTCGAAGAAGATAACTGATAAATGAGCCGTTTGTCCTTAAGTAAGCAAAATTTAAAGGAGTTTTTAAATTTGCTCCCAACGCTTAAGGACAAAGAGCTCTTTCACTACGCCTCAAGCCTTAGTTTTCATACGATTTTATCGATCATCCCGATACTTCTTATATCATTTTCTATCTTTACAAAATTGCCTAGTTTTGAGGATTATTACGCCAAAATTCAAGACTTTATCTTCTCGGCTCTTTTGCCAAGTAATCAAGAGATCATCTCAAACTATTTGCAAAATTTCTTACAAAATAGCGGAAATTTAGGCTTAGTTGGCTTTGTGGCGATGATATTTACATCAGCCATGTTTTTTAGCGACTATGAATATGTAGTTTTAAAAGTGACACGTGCAAGTAGAGCTAGAGGATTTTGGTCGGCACTTAGTTCGTATTGGACGCTTATCACGCTTGCGCCACTTGGTCTTGCTGGCAGTTTTTATCTCTCAAGCCTCATTCAAGAGATGCTAAACTCAAACGTGATCACAAACTCAATAAATTTTTTAAGCATATTCCCATATCTCATCATCTGGGCGATATTTTGTATCACATATCTCATCTCAGTAAATGACGAGATAAAATTTAAGAGCGCATTTTTTAGCTCATTTGTCGCCTCGCTTGTTTGGTATATTGGCAAGTCGGCCTTTGTCTATTATGTCCTTTACAACAAGACCTATCTAAGCGTTTATGGCTCGTTTTCAGCAGTGCTTTTCTTCTTTGTCTGGATCTATATATCGTGGATCATCTTTTTATATGGGCTAAAGCTTTGTGCTTATCTCTCAAACAGCTCAAAATTTAAAAGATAAATTTAATAGTTAGTACCAGCTAGTAATATATTTTTATAAATTTACCAGCTGGTGTGATTTGTATTATTTTATGTAGAATATTATGTAAAATCAGCGTTTAAACTCGCAAATTTCTATCTTTATGCCAAGCTCTTTACTAAATTCTTTAGCTTTTTTCTCTAGCTCGTCTTTGTCAAAGCAGATAAGATCTATGTAAGATCGCATCTCACCATTTGCTTCACCTATGATCTCACAAATTTCACTCTCTTTTAGCGCATCTGAAATTTTGTTTTTACTATCAACGCCAAACTGTATGTCGCCACCGTGAGATATGGCTAAAAAGCAAAAATTTATGCCAAGTTCAAAAGCTTCGTTATAAGTATCGCTTATGCCGTCGTAGTACTCGTTTAGTAGCTCGCTAAGAGATGTATATCCTGTAAAAACATCGTCACGTAGCTTGTTTGAACGAGGCTCTAGCTCATAGACCATAAAATTCTTAAGCGGCTCATTTGAGGCTTCTTTACCAAATTTCTCATCTATAAGATCGGCAAAGTCGATCAGCGGCACGCCTTTTTCTCTTGGCTCGTCCACGATCTCAAACTCTCCAAGCATATTTATCATGATCATCTCACCAACTACGTTGTCACAAAGTATGAGCGATAAAGTATAAGCCTTATTTTCATCTTCGCTTTTAAGCTTGCTTAGAGTTTCGTTGTAGAGACACATATCTACACTTTTGTCATTGAAATTTGCATAGACCATGACGTCGTTTGCATCAACACTTACGCCATACATCTGTATAGTAGCGACATTGCGTGGTGCACGTGGCTTACCAAGTGTGCATGTAAGCTTTGCTTCTAGTTCTTTTGGCATGCGAGATTTTATAAATTTAAGCCACAAAAGCCTATGTTTAAGTCCTTCTGGAGTGAGTACTAGATCGATCTTGTCGTCTATAAGTCCTATCATAAATGTTGGATCAACAAGGCATAAATTTAGCGCCTCTTCGGTCATTTTGCTTGCAGCTTCAAAGTTTTTATCTTCTAAATTTTGTTTGATGGCGTCTAAATTTTTGCCAAACTCGCTCCAAAATTTATCAACTCTGCTTGCAAAGCTAGAGCTCTTTTTAGAAAACCACATTTTTATCCTTGTTTATTAAAATTTTCAACATTTTTTTGCGTATAAATTTTCATCGATGGAAATTCTAAAGCACTTAGCTTATCGTATCCTTCTTGATTATAAACACAGCCAGTATCGATATTGGCGCTATTTGTATAGAGCTTAGCCTCACGCACTGGCGTGTGTCCGTAGACATTAAATATGCCTTTAACTTGCATCATATCGCCTCTGCCTGATAGTACATGCCTTCTAAACTCATCTCTTGAACTATCATCATCTCTTAAAGTCCAAAATTTGCCAACCGCCGAGTGCGAAACAACCAAATGCTCGCCATTTTGGTTTTTACACTCTTTAAATTCCAGATAAACTGGCCTTTGATCTAAAAAATCAATATGCCTTTGCTTGAACCCCACGCTTTGGCCAAGGTATGATCCATATGTCGCCACGCCACCATTGTTGAAAAACCAACTCGTATCAAATGGTGCTTGGTTGTTTAAAAATTCATATTTATTGCTTAGCAACCTTCTTTCGTGATTTCCCATTACCATTTTATAGTTATTTTGTATGATAAGTTCGACCACATCGCAACTAAAAAGCCCCCGATCTATCACATCTCCGACAAAGCAAATTTGTGATTTTTCTTTGTCTGGAAACTGCTTGATAAGCTCTAAAAGTGTATTAAAACAGCCGTGCACATCGCCTATGATATAAATTTGCTTGCTCAATTTTTCTCCTTTGTGCCAAATTTTAGTCTATTAAACTTAAAAATGTAGTGTTAAGAAAACACTTTTGTATAGCTGTACTATATTGGCGTAATGCTAGCGATATATAAAGTTAAAACCTAGTAAAAGATATTTAAAATTTAAGGAATTTAAAGTAGAAGGGAGCCTAAGCTCCCTAAAATCATTGTGCGTAAAAGCCGCTGACCTTACCTGTTAGGTCGATCATGATGTTTTTCATTTGAGTGTAGTGCTCAAGGATGATCTTGTGAGTTTCGCGGCCGATACCTGAGTTTTTGTATCCGCCAAATGGGCTGCCTGCTGGGATTTGGTTGTAGGTGTTGATCCAGACTCTGCCAGTCTCCATAGACCTTGCAACGCGAAGTGCTTTTGTGATGTCTTGCGTGAAAATTCCGCCACCTAGGCCGTATTCACTATCATTTACCATTTTTATAAGCTCGGCTTCATCTTTAAATTTAATGACAACGCCAACCGGGCCAAAAATTTCTTCTTGCGCCACTCTCATATCATTTGTCACATCAACTAGCAACGTTGGCTCGACAAATGCGCCCTTGTCGCAACCATTTGCTGTGTAGGCTTTGCCACCGACTGCCACTTTTGCACCTTCTTTTTTGCCGATCTCGACGTAGTTTAGAATTTGCTCAGCTTGTTTTTTATTGATTTGTGAGCCCATTTGAGTGCTAGGATCGAGCGGATCGCCAACTTTTATAGTGCTAAATTTCTTAACCGCAGCTTCTATAAATTTGTCATAAAAGCTCTCTTCTACGAAAATTCTTGATCCCGCGCAGCAAACTTGACCTTGGTTAAACAAAATTCCAAGCTGAAGGCCGTCAAGTGCTTTGTCTAAATTTGCGTCGCTAAAGAAGATATTTGCGCTCTTGCCACCAAGCTCAAGTGTAGCTGGGATGATGCGATGAGCCGCAGCTATGGCGATATCGCGACCGATCTCGGTTGAGCCAGTAAATGCTAGCTTGTCAAGGCCTGGATGGTTTTTGATCCACTCGCCGCTCTTGCTGCCTCTGCCGGTTACGATGTTAATAAGGCCTTTTGGCAAAATTTTATCTATCAGTCTAAATAGCTCAAGCACACTTAGACTTGTCTCGCTTGAAGGCTTAAATACGCTCGCATCGCCTGCTGCAATCACTGGAGCTAGCTTCCAAGCTGCCATTAAAAATGGAAAATTCCAAGGCACGATCTGACCCACAACTCCTAGTGGCTCGCGTAAAACGATAGAGAGCTGCTTCTCGTCAAGCACGTTTGCGCTGCCTTCTTCGCCCATGATGACGCCAGCAAAGTACCTAAAATGCTCGGCTGCAAAAGGAATATCAACATTTAGCGTTTCGCGGATTGGCTTGCCGTTATCCATGCTCTCAACTTTTGCGAGGTGCTCTTTGTGCTCATCAATGATATCAGCGATCTTGTTTAGCAGCTTTGCTCGCTCGCTAATTTTAGTGTGTTTAAATTTCTTAAAAGCCTCACGTGCAGCACGTACAGCGTCATTTACATCTTCTTCAGTCGCATCTGCGATCTTTGCAAGGTGCTCGCCGTTTGCTGGACTTTTAGCATCAAGGGTAGCGCCGTCTTTCGCGTCGCGCCACTCACCATTTATGAAAAGTCCATATTTTTCTAGTAACTTCATACTTTTCTCCTTGATTAAGATTTTGTAGAAGGATTATAATACTAATAAAGTTTATCAAAAATAAATTTTTGCTATAAATTATTTTTTTTAATAAAATTTATTATCTAATATTAGAAATTTTGGATTTAGTCTTTCCAAGAAAGCGAAAAAGTAGTTTCTTTACCAAGTTCGCTTTGGCATTTTACTACGATATCATTTTTCTTGCAGCACTCTTTAACTAAATTTAGCCCTATGCCAAAGCCGCCTTGATCGTCGTTAAATCTCGTGTAGCGGTCAAAAATTTTCATCTGATCCTCTCTGCTGATGCCTCGACCGGTGTTACTTATGCTAAAGAAATTTGGCTCTAAAACGATGCGTACTTCTGAATTTTGCGCTGCGTATTTTGCGGCATTACTTAGGAGATTATCTAAAATTTTGCTCATATCCTCAAGGTCTGCGTTTATGAAGCTTGACTTTAGACTGGCGTCTATCTTAAGCCCGCGTTTGGCAAAAAATGGCGAGAAGTAGTTTAGTCTTTGTGCGGTTAGTAATTTTAGGTCTATGAGCTCTTTTTTGCCAGGCTTATCTAGATTAAAGCTTAGATGAACGAGCGCGTCATAAATATTATTTAGGCTCTTTGCGGCAAGGCTGATATTTTTAAAACGCTTTAAATTTCGCTCATTTAGGTTGTCAAGATCAGCCGTTTCTATGCTCATCGAGATAACGCTTAGAGGTGTGTTTATCTCGTGTGTTGAGTCTTTTATAAAGCGGTTTAGCGTATCTATCTTTTCATAAAGCGGTCTTAGACTCAGTTTTGCGAGGTAAAAGGCGACAAAGAGTAGGGCAAAAAAGAAAAAGAGTGCCTTTAGCGTGGTTGAAATTTGTAAAGATAAAATTTCAGCCTTGATATCTTTGCCAACTAGAAAAATATCTGCGTGTGAGAGCTCGTCTGTGGTGTTGTCGTCCATGTACTGGATCTTTTCAAATATCGCGACCTTACCGCCGATCAAATTTACATTTTTGCTTTTATCGATCTTTTGGCAGTCAAAGTCTTTATAAATTTTCTCGCCATTTTTTAGCACGATGCAAGCATGCACGCCTTTTTCTTTTGTTAGACTTGAAATTGAGTCAAGTCCATTCATTCTAGCTTTCATGTAAATGCCCATTTTTATCTCTTTTAAAGACTTCACCTCGTTTAAAATGAGCGTTTCTTTTTTATTTTTATAGTCGTGTATGAAAAAATATCCTAAAAATAGCACAGAGCTAACAAGATAAAGGGATAAAATTTTAAATAAAATTTGTGTCTTTTCAGACATAGACGTAGCCATCTCCACGCCTATTTAATATGGCATCTTTGCCTAAAATTTGGCGTAAATTTTTGATATAGACACGAAGGCTAAGCTCGCTTGGCTCCTCGTCAAATTTCCAAATTTTATTAAAAATTTCATCTTTGGTTAAAATTTTGCCTTTGTTTTGCAAAAATAGGGCGAGTAGGTCGCTCTCTTTACTAGAGATATTTACATTTTTACCATCTTTGCTTAGTGTTTTGCTCTGTGGATGAAAGCTAAATTCGCTTGAAATTTTGATCGCATCTCCACTGTGATGTGAGAAATTTCTCTTTAGAAGTGCTTGTATGCGGATAAGCAGCTCTTTTAGCTCAAATGGCTTTTTTAGATAGTCGTCGCAGCCACTTTTGTAGCCTTTTTCAAGATCATCAATAGTATTTAGCGAGGTGGTAAAGATACTAGGTGCGCTAACACCTAGCTCTCTTAAGGAAGAAAGAAGTGAAAAGCCATCTCCTTGTGGGAGTTTGACGTCAAGTATAAGCAGGTCGAAATTTTGCTCGTAGGCGAGATCAAGTGCATCTTTTGCGTTGTTTGAAGTGGTGACATCGTAGCCATTTTCGCTTAGATACTCACTGATGAGATCAAGTAAAATTTCATCATCTTCAACGAGCAAAATTCTAACCATTAAGCACCTTTACATACCTTTTTTCATTTCGTCTTTTTTCATACCCATGTCGTCTTTCTTCATTTCATCTTTCATGCCCATGTCGTCTTTTTTCATCTCATCTTTTTTTACCATGGGTTTTTTAGCCATGTCATCTTTCATCATCTGCTCTTTCTTCATCATCTCGTCTTTGCCCATGTCATCTTTTTTCATCATTTCAGTAGCATTTGCAATATCACCAAACATAAACATAGCACCAAGTGCAACTAGTAGTAATTTCTTCATAACGTCTCCTTTAAATGAAATATGATGAAATACTATCTCTTTAGTGTTAAGTGAGTGTGAATTTACGCAAATACAAAATAGATAACTGGAAGCGTGATAAATGAAAAAAGCACGCCTATGGCCACTGATGAGATGGCTAGCGAGCTATCAAGCCCAGCTTTTATGACCATCGCACTTGCAAGGGCTGATGTTGGCATTGCACATTGAAAAAGACCAACTACCCATGTTCTATTCATTTGGATACCTGAAAATTTTAATATGATGAAAAATACGATAGCTGGCAAGATCATCTTACACAAAAGCACAACGCTAACGCCTTTATAGGAGCTTGTGATACTACTAAAGTTAAGACCAACACCAATCGCAAAAAGTGCCACCGGAGTAACGCTACCTTCAAACATCCTAAGTGGAGCAAAGATAAACTCAGGCAAAGGAACTTCTTTTAAGATAAGAGCCATAATAAGCGCGATAAATGGCGGAAATTTTAAAATTTTCATCGTATTTTGAAATAGAGAAACCTTCTCTGGTGCAGCAAAAGAGAGAATAAGTGGTCCAAGGATCGAAAGTGGGATACCAGTGGCTATTTGATCGTAAAAGATGACTTCATTTACCATCGCATCGCCAAAGAATCCCTGAATGACAGGCATACCGACAAATAGTGTGTTGCCAAAAAGGCTTAGCATGACCATACTAACAGTTGTTACTTTAGTAAATTTAAAGATCTTGCCAAGCACCAATGCTATGACAGCACTGATAGCTGTTGAGCCAAAGCCAATTAAAATTGTATTTATAAGCGAAACGTCGACGTTTACGTGATAAATTTTGTCAAAGATTAGCGCAGGCATTGCAAAACAAAGGACAAAATCCACGAATGGGATCGAGTGCTTTTGCTCAACAATGCCGACTTTTTTAGCAAAAAAACCAGTTGCGATTATGAAAAAAATTGCAAAAAGTGGAGTGAAGTTCATAGCATTCTCTTTTAAATCTAAATTTTTACGGAAAATTGATTATAGGACCCATAAGATTAAATTACAATAAACCTTTTTTAAAATTTGCTCTCAAAATTTATGCCTTAATATCAACCTTTTTATAAAATTTATCTCTCTCATCTATTTTTTCTTTGCTCTTTAAATCATTCTCAAGATAGCTGATATTATAAATTTCTCTTGTGGATATGCTTTTGCCATTATTTAGACTGATTAAAAATTTACTCTCAAATTTATTAGATAGATTGGCAATAGCGATTGCTCCAGCATCTTTTAGGCTTACGATTTTATCACCTTGCATGAAGCCAATATCTTTAAAATCCAAGCTATTTAGCTGCACATTATTCATCTCTTTTGCCTCTAAATTTATGCTAGTTTTTAGCTCGCTTGATGTATTTAGCTTGCCAGTATCGTTATAAAGCTCTTTTACGTCTATCTCTCTACCACTATCAAATTTTAGCCTTATGGTGCCATCTTTGTTTAGCTTCATAGCTATGACGCTATCGCTATCTTGCAAAGATGCGGCAGCTGTGGCTTCATTTGTTATAAAAGCCTTTTTTACCTTTTTTAAATTCGAGATACTAAACTCAAGCCCAGTTGCTTGTTTAAATTCATTTTCCATCGCGATCATTTTGGCTGATTTTGTCTTTTCAAGCTTTGATATATAAGAGTCTGAATTTTCTTCAAATTTCTTTAAATTATTGCCAAGATTTTCTATCATTTTATTATATGCGTCAAACTCAGCGTTATAATCTTTGTAAAATTTCATAAAACTATCTTTTTGAAATTTTGTATATGAGAAATTTTCATCTTTTTTATAATCTTTGTCTGGCTCAATGATCGGATTAAACTCGCTTAGCCTTGCAGTGTCATCAAAACCC
Organism: Campylobacter concisus; assembly: GCF_902460845.1. Classification (NCBI taxonomy): domain Bacteria; kingdom Pseudomonadati; phylum Campylobacterota; class Epsilonproteobacteria; order Campylobacterales; family Campylobacteraceae; genus Campylobacter; species Campylobacter concisus. Next base: position 281,213 of record NZ_CABPVS010000002.1, read on the forward strand.
ACTTTAAGATAGGCAAAATTTTTAAAAGAGCTATCTTTGCCAAAGATATTATTGTGTCTTAGATCGACCCAGCCGTCATTTTGGGCATATTTTTTAAAGAAATTATTTATATCATTTTTCTCTATCTTTTCATATCTGTTTTCTGCAGCGAACAAAGTATTTGGATCTGAGGCGTAGTAAGAGTGTCTATAGTCAATATCTTTTGTATCTACGTAAAGATCGGGATTATTTGTGATCGTTGATTTACGATTTAGCTCTTCTCTTTCTATTTGGTTGTGATTTATGACATTTGTGCTGATAAACTGCCTAAGATCGACCCTTGGCATCACATCGCTTAAATTTGCTATTTTTTCATTTCCGTCTTTATCATGACCCCTTACTTTTAGCTTATCAAAGAGTATATCTTTTTGATCTAGCACGCCGTCATTGTTGCTATCAAAGCTAAAAAGATAGCTATTATTTTCTAATTTTGTAGTGCCAAGTTTATCGTTATCGCCGTAAATGTCTAAAAATACTTCTACTTCGCCATATTTTGTTTTTAGAGTGTTTGAGTAAGCGTAATCGTTTAAATTTTTAAATTTTGTATTTTCTAGGTATCCACTTTTTAGTGTAGATAGCATGCTGCTACTATCTGAAGCTTTTATATTTTTAAAGTAGGAATTTTCACTAAAATGATAGCCTCTAGAAAGTTCATTGGAGTGGATTTTATTGTTGCTATAGATGAGATTTTTTGAGTAGTTATTTAAAATTTCTTCTACTTTTTGTAGGATTTTGTGTCTATTTTGCTCTTTGATCTCGGCATCAGTGATATTTATAACTTTGCTTGCCTTTATACTTTCTTTTAGACTTGAAATTTGTTCGTTGTTTATCTCTAAATCTTGTTTATCCTTAAAGGCATGGAGCATATCTGTAGGATTTTTTAAATCTTTTAAATTTATAAAGTTATATTTTAACGATGCAATATTCATCTAAAATCCTTTTTAAAGATGTTGTAGATAATATCGGATAAATCTAGAAAGTATTTAGGCGTATAATGGTGCCCGAGGTCGGACTCGAACCGACACAAGGTTGCCCTTACCAGATTTTGAGTCTGGCGCGTCTACCAGTTTCACCACTCGGGCTAGGTTAAGATTGAAATTTTAGATTTGTGAGAAAAAAAGAAAAAAGGGGAGACTTGCTCCCCTAAAAAGAAAATTATTTCTTTTTACCTTTTTTAGCAGCACCAGCAGCAACTGCTTCTTTAAGTTTTTTGCCAACTTTGAATTTAACTGCTTTGCTAGCAGGAACGTCGATAACTTTTTTAGTTCCAGGAACTCTAGCTTTTCTTGCAGCTCTGTCAGCAGTACCGAAAGTACCAAAGCCTATAAAGCTAATTGTATCGCCTTTTTCAAGAACTGCTTGGATTGTCTCCAAAGTAGCATCAACAACTTTTAGAGTATCTTTTTTTGAAAGACCAGCCTTATCGGCAACAGCTTGAATAAATTCAGCTTTTTTCATGAACCATCCTTTTAAGAAGTTATGTGGCTATATTACACTCTTTTAAAAAAAAATACAATACTTTTTCCCTAAATTTAGCTCTTTTTTACGTTTTTTTAACAAAAAATGCAATTTTTTAAAAATTTACTCGCAAATTTCAAACATAAGCTCGGTCTTTAGACCAAACTTTTTCATATCAATAAGCTTTAAATTTTTAAAATTTAAGCTCATTAGTTCATCTTTATTTTTTATAAGTTTATTTGCTATCTGGCGCAAGACTTCGCCTCTATATGCTTTTGCGTGATGACTCACTATTTTTTTATTTTTTATAAAACAAAAAGTTATGTATTCTTTTTTTATAGTGTAAAATTTTTCATAAAACTTAGCTCTAAGGTCTAAGATCTCATCATTTTGCAAAAAATCATTAACCGCTTTACTAAAATTTTTTTCATAAAATTTTGAAATTTCAAAGCCACCTAGCTTTTCACCTTGCTTTAGTTTGTATTCTGTTATCTCATCTTTTGCTAAGATAGGCCCAAATAAATTTGAAAATATTAAAACATTATTATTTATATATTTTTGTGCCTCATTGTCTAAACCACGATAGTTTAGATGTTTATAAGCCACTCCATCATACCTTAAAATAGCTTTTATGCTACCTTTTTGAGATAGGCTTTCTCGCAGCTGTTTACTCTCTTTAAGCTCTTTTAGCCCAAAAAGCTTTTTTATATCGTCTAAATTTGCTTTTTTTAAAAACTCATCGTATCTATTTAAAATTTCAACTCTTTTATCAAAAAGCTCTGGAAATATCAAATCCTTACCATTAAATTTATTATTCGTATTTAGAGAAATTTTACTTTCGCTTGGAGAAAAGAGAATTTTTAATGCCATTTTTCTTACCTATTTTATATATAAATTTTTGTTGGATTATACAATAAACTTTTTATGCTAAAAAAAATCAAATTTTTACCGATATAAAAACAAGCGGAATCATTTTTGCTTAGAGTGAATAAAAATTTAGGAAAAATTATGAGAATAACAAACCAACTACGTTTTAGTCAGACTTTGCATGACTACCAAAAAAATATGACTGGTGTAAATAAAAGCTACAAGCAGCTCTCAAATGGTTTGAAAATTCAAGATCCATACGATGGTGCTGCGACTTATAATGATGCAATGAGGCTTGATTATGAAGCGACTACTCTCACTCAAGTAGTTGATGCCACTGGTAAATCTGTAAATTTCTCAAAAAATACAGATAATGCATTGCAAGAGTTTGAAAAACAGCTTGAAAATTTTAAGACAAAAGTAGTCCAAGCAGCTAGCAGCGTGCATAGTAAGACATCGCTAGAGGCTTTGGCAAATGACCTTCAAGGTATAAAAAATCACCTTGTGAATATTGCAAACACTTCGGTTAATGGGCAGTTTTTGTTTTCTGGAAGTGCTGTTGATACAAAGCCAATAGATGGTGCAGGAAAGTATCAAGGCAACCGTGATTATATGAAAACATCAGCTGGTGCTCAGGTTGAGCTTCCTTATAATATCCCAGGATATGATCTATTTTTAGGAAAAGATGGCGATTACAGTAAAATTTTGACTACAAATGTTCGTTTAGCTGATCAAACTAGAACCGACATCTCTTATGCACCAAAATTTCTAAACGATAACAGCAAGATAAAAAATATGATCGGGCTAAATTACGCTAGTGATTCAGTGGTTAGAAGTGATGGCTCTTACAATGGCACAATAAATCCGGATTATGATTTTTTAGATAATTCAAATGTAAATTTTCCAGATACATATTTTTTCATGCAAGGCAAAAAGCCAGACGGCACGACATTTACTAGCAAATTTAAGATGAGTGCAAATACAACAATGGCTGGGCTTATGGAAAAAATCGGTATGGAATTTGGCAATACAAAAACAACAAAGGTTGTTGATGTAAGCATAAATAACGATGGACAATTTAATATAAAAGATCTTACTAAAGGTAATCAAACTATTGACTTTCATATGGTTGCAGCCACATCAGTAGCACCAAATCGCGGCGCAATCGCTCAAAACAACGCACTTGACGCGGTAAATTCTCTTGAAGATCTTGAGACTAGGGCAAATAACGTTCCAAAAACGGTTCATATCACTGAGTTTGTAAAGAGCAAATATACCGATAAAGATGGAAATGCGACAAATGCATTTGACTATGATAAGGTTAGATTTGAAAGAAAGGACAATGAGCTAATCGCAAATTTACCTCAAGTAGCTAGAAGAACGGGCGAATATGCAACAGATCAGACAAAGCTAAGCGAAGTTTCTGGTACAAAAGAGAGCTACGATAGAAATTTATATCCAAAAGATGTTGACGCTAGAAAGAGAGAACTTTTTAATATCGACGATCAAGAGATAAATTTACAAGTAAAGTCAATCACTGGTACAAAATATGACATAAAGGTAAAAATGGGCACAGCAGGAGGTACAAATACTCCAGTGCAATTTGAAATAACATCTACACCACCAGGCGGCACGCCTTCTGCAACTAGAACTTTAACAGTCTATAACTCAGATGAGTTTGGAAGTTACAGAACTTATGCTAGCGATTTTACTTATAGACAGCTTATGGATATCGTTGCTATGGCAGCAAGCGATAATATCCCAAATCCTCCACATGCAGAAAACGCAAATTTTGATACAGATATTGAAAAAGTAAAAAGAGATCAAAACTATAATGCCTATAAAGAGGCTTTATCAAAAACAAAGGGCGCGGTAGAGACAACTTTAGATGATAAAGGCAGAATGGTTTTAACTGATAAGACAAAATCAGTAACAAACATAGAAGTAACTATGCATGATGCAAAAAATAGCGATAAATTTGATGGCGATAGCACTGGTAGAGATACGGCTGGTAATGCTGGCCACCCTCAAGGAAAGGGTTCTGTCTTTAGCTTTAATGAAAATAATGCTTTAACTATTGATGAGCCAAGTACGAGCGTTTTTCAAGACCTTGATAATATGATCGAAGCTGTTAGAAAGGGATATTATAGAGCTGATGCCGATAATAATGATCCGAGAAACACTGGCATGCAAGGTGCTTTAAAGAGACTAGATCACCTAATAGATCATGCAAACAAAGAGCTTACAAAGATCGGCTCTCAATCAAGACTTTTAACCGCTACAAAAGAGCGAGCCGAAGTAATGAAAGTGAATGTGCAAACTGTTAAAAATGATGTAATTGACGCAGACTATGCGGAGTCGTATTTGAAATTTACGCAGCTTTCACTATCTTATCAAGCAACCCTACAAGCAAGTGCGAAGATAAATCAACTAAGCTTGCTAAATTATTTAAATTAAAATTTAAATCAGCAGGCCGCCGAGCTTGCTGATTTTTTAAAATTAAACTCAAGCGTGCTATAATAAGCCTTTTTTATAAAGGATCTAAAATTTTACGACATATTTTATTTACAATTTTTGTTTGCATTTTTATATATTTTGGTATCGCTACAGCTGCTCCAACTGCTGATTTTGTTGGCTCGCTTGGACAAAGCCTTGGTATTTTAAATATCAAATATTTTGGACTTATCGCGTATGTTTATCCATTTTTATTGATCATTTTGGGCTATTTTGTCTATAAAAATTTTAAGAAATTTGATTTTGATTTTGCTCAGTTTTTGGTAGGAATTTTTCTCTTTTTTATAGCTTTTTTGATGTTTCAAGCCTTGAGTGCTTCAAGTGTAAATGGCGGTATAATTGGAAATTTTATAGTTAGTGCCTTAAAAGAGGTAATCGGCTCTATCGGTACTGTGGTTGCTATACTTATGATGTTTATTATTTCACTTGGGCTTGCTTTTAGGGAAAATTTTATTATCGTTTTGAGAAAGGCTTTTGTCGATAGAGAGCCAAAAAGCTACGAGGAGAGCAAAAATTTAAAGGATATAAAACCAAGACAAATCCCAAAGTTAGAACGCAAGAGATCAAAATCTGAAGAGATAAAAGAAGAAGAGCTAATAGATGCTCAAGTGGTAAATGAAGATGAGCAAAATTTAGATGAAGAGATAGAGCCTGAGTTAGAAAAAGAGAGTAAGGCCTCGACTATAAACGGAGTTGAAATTTTAAACGAAGTGGCTGAAAACAAGAAGTTGCTTGATCAAATAGAGCGAGGAAATGTGGAAAAGCCAAAGAATTTTGTCTTGCCACCGCTTAAATTTTTAAACGACCCACCAAAACGCTCGCACAATGTCAATGAAGCCGAGATTGATCAGCAAATTTCAAATTTGCTTGATAAACTCCGTAAGTTTAAAATAGACGGCGATGTGGTTAGAACTTATACTGGGCCTATCGTCACGACATTTGAGTTTCGTCCAGCTCCACATATCAAGGTAAGTAAAATTTTAACACTTCAAGATGATCTAGCGATGGCACTAAAAGCTCAAACGATCCGTATCCAAGCACCGATCCCTGGTAAAGATGTTGTAGGTATCGAGGTGCCAAATCAAAATTTGGAAACAATCTATCTAAAAGAAATTTTAGAGAGCGAGATATTTAAAAACGCTGGTAGCCCACTAACCATGGCGCTTGGCAAGGATATCGTTGGTGCTCCTTTTGTGACAGACCTTAAAAAACTACCTCATTTGTTAATCGCTGGAACGACGGGATCAGGTAAGAGTGTTGGTATAAACGCGATGCTTTTAAGCTTGCTTTATAGAAACAGCCCACAAACTTTACGTCTAATGATGATAGATCCAAAAATGCTTGAATTTAGCATATATAACGATATTCCGCACCTTTTGACACCGGTCATTACAGAGGCTAAAAAAGCGATCACTGCACTTGCCAATATGGTCGCTGAAATGGAGCGAAGATATAAGATAATGAGCCAAACTCGTACGAAAAATATAGAGAGTTACAACGAAAAGATGAAAGAGGAAGGCGGTGAGCAGTTCCCATACATCGTTGTGATTATCGATGAGCTCGCTGATCTTATGATGACTAGTGGGAAGGATGTTGAGCTTTATATTGGGCGCTTAGCGCAAATGGCAAGGGCTAGCGGTATACACTTGATAGTGGCAACCCAGCGTCCAAGTGTCGACGTCGTGACTGGGCTTATAAAGGCAAATTTGCCAAGCAGGATAAGCTACAGAGTAGGGCAAAGGATCGATAGTAAGGTGATTCTTGATCAAATGGGTGCCGAGAGCTTGCTAGGACGTGGCGATATGTTATTTACACCTCCTGGAAGTCCTGGAGTGATCAGGCTGCATGCTCCTTTTGCGAGTGAAAAAGAGATAGAGACGATCGTAAATTTCTTAAAAGAGCAGCAAGATGTTGTCTATGACGAGAAATTTTTAGTAGAAGAAGGCTCTAGTGGAAGTGCAGCTGTTGGAGCACTGGGAGAAGATGAACTTGATGAGCTTTATGAAGAGGCAAAAGAGATCATCTTGAGCGAGCAAAAAACTTCAATAAGCTACTTGCAAAGACGTCTAAAAATAGGCTACAACAAAGCTGCAAATATAATTGAACAAATGGAAAAAATGGGTGTTTTAAGCCCAGTGAATGCAAAAGGGCAAAGGGAAATTTTATAGCTGAAGATGTAATTTGTTTTAAATTTAGAATTTTAATTTTTGTTAAAATTCTAAAAAGCCTTGACAAAGCACATTAAAATATATATAATTACAACTCTTAAAAACATTGG
>NZ_CABPVS010000003.1:0-188363 GCF_902460845.1 Campylobacter concisus
TGAAACAACAATATAACCAAAAAAATCATAATTTTTTAAAAAATGTGTGATCACTATAAAATTTTTACTTATAAATTTCACAAAAAATCATCAGTCTAAAATCTACAAACTTATAGTTAAGTTTTACTAGGTAAGCAATTTTCTAACGCGAAAAATTTTATATAAAGATATTTAAAAAATAATGTTAAACAATAATAAAAATTTATGATTATCTATAAGTAGTGGCGGACAGAGAGGGACACTCCGCCAATCTTATGGCTTTTGTCATTATTTAACCTTTTAAAAGTCCAATATATACGACTTCTTATTAATATTAGAATTATATATTTTAAAGCTTTATTTTTGCTGATTTTCTGTAACAAATACCCAAATTCTCTGTAACAAGTATTCTGTTATTTTATAGGGCTTTTATAGTATTTTTAATAAAAAAATTTGTCCAATTATAAGGACAACTTTTTCTAAAATTCTTAGCTATAGAAATTTTTGTTTTAATAAAATCAAAGACTCTAAAGTGCTATAATCTACCCAAATTTAAAAGGACTTTTATGACTACCATGATAAATATTCAAACAACTGCAGATAATACTACTCTTGAAGCGATAAAGGCTCTACTTTTTAAAATAGATCCAGCTGCTATTTTTGAAACATATGGTGAGCAGCAAAACTATCTTAGTAAAGAGGATGAGGAGCACCTGAAGAGGATTTCTGATATGGATGATAAAGGGGAGCTAGAGTATGTCTCAATGGACGAAATGAATGCTCATGTAAATTCTATTTTTAAAAAATACGGTGCCTAAATGCAGCAAATTCCTTATTTAAGCAAGGAATTCCTAAGCCAACTTGATGCAATTTTGGATTTTTACTCTAAGGATAGTGTTGAAACTGCTTGGACTTTTTATTGTAAGCTATTAGAAAGGCTAAAAAGCATCTCTTATATGCCTTACAGATTTAGAAAAAATAAAACAATCAATAGAGAAGACACGAGAGATCTTATATTTAAAGGGTATGTGGTAGTCTTTCGTATAGAACAAGATCACATAAAAATACTTGCAATATATAAGCACAATCTCACTCCTTACTCATAGAAATACGCTATTAGCTTAAATTTATAGAGGCTATAGCTTCTAAATTACTATTTAGCTCTTGCGCCTTAATCTCCACAGGAAAGGTTAAGCCCAAGCATTCAAGTTCTCTTTTTAGCTTGATGTTTGTATTTGCGTGAGTCATAACTAAACTATAAATTTCTCCTTTCATCTGTTTTATTTCTTCTCTTGTAATTTCTATTTCGCTATTTTTTTCAATAATCTCTTCATTGGCTTTACAAAGCTCATTTTTAGTAACTTGTAGCTCAACTTCTTGTGCTTTATATAAGCTTTCTTGATCATTGAGCCTTGTTCTTAGTATTTCATTTTCATATTCTAGATCTTTTATATTTACCTTTTGATCTTCACTATACTTAGAAATAATATCTATATATGTCTCGTCTTTTTCTATGATAGCTTTTAGCTCTTCTATCTTTTGTGTTAGCTTATCATTTTCGCTGGCTATTCTAAAAGCTTTTAGTTTTTTATGCCTACTGCCACCACCACCTTTTATCATTCCTAAAATTTCAGAATTTATGTTATATACGGTTTTAAAAACAGTTTTATAATCTAAATTCGGATCGGTTGTGTTTTTTTTGAATCTTTGCATTTGGTTTCTACCATTTACTAAGCTATTCCATTCCACATGAGCATGCTTTTGAAATATTGGCTCAAATTTTTCATATTCTAGTTCAGCCCCTTTTTCATAGTATTGTTTGCCATTTATGCTTTCTTTTATATGTATATAATAAGCCCTGCCATCCTTATCCGTAATGTATGTGCCACCTAGTTTGCCATTTTCATCATGAAATAGTGGAAATATCTCCTTGTTATCGCTCTTTCTCAAAAGGTGCCCCTCATCACTATGAATGTATAAATTTATGGGTTCAATATTTAAAATTTTGCTTACAGCTTTTATGGATTTTAGTAAGCTTGATAGTTGCGTATGCTCGTTTAGTCCTATGACACATTCATAGTGACAGTTTTGTTTTAGTGGTTTTTTGCCCTTATGCTTATCTATCAACTTTATCTTGCCAAGATGTGATACTTCATACTTCATCTCATCTCTTCTTTTTTGCCATAAGTCATCAAAGCTAAGCTTATTTAATCTTATGTGCCTCACAGGCTTTTTCAAGATGCCATATTTTTCATTTAGATAGTATCTTGGCATTAGGTAGCCAGGTTTTTCTTCTCTGCTATTGTGAGCATTTGTGCGGTCACTAGCTAGCTCAAATGTTATGTTTGCTTGTTGGTTTTTAAACATATTGCCTCTTTAAATTTAATATCTATTTATAGTAATTATATGTGTTTGGGCAAAAATCATTCGTCTAAACCATTTTATTGCCCAAATTGGTTTAGAGAGCTCTAAACCTTTTGGGCTCTGCGAGGCTTTTTAATGTAAAAGAGAGATTTGACCTACATTCTTTTAAAATCCAAGTCCTATTTTAAAGCTTATATGGATTTTGCTTTTTTCAAAGTATTTTGGCTTGTATAGGCTTTGAGACTAGCGGATCGTAGTTTAAATTTGATCCGAATAGATTAAATGAGTCCTTTATGCCTACCCCTGCTAGCTTGTTTGTATATCATTTGCCACATAGACAGTGCCGCCATTTTTCTTTTAAAACAAACATCTTTGCCATATATCCTTCTATAGACAAAGCAGCTTTTACATCCAACAAGCTTATAGTTATAACGCTACAACTTTCATAATGTTTTCACCTTATCTCTTTTTTTTATAGTTTCTAAAATCTTTTTAAGATACTTTTTAAATTCGTCAGCAAATGTTTTATTATCATTTCTTAATACACTGAGTATAAAAATTTTGTTTTCAGTACTATGTCTTATGTTTTCTGACCCATTAAAGACGTTACTTTTAGCATAGATTAGAATTCCAGTGTTTGAACCGGCTTTCTCCACGTATTGTTTTATTTGTAGCAAATTCTTGCAATCAGTTTCACCTAAATAGGCATTATAAAAATGCCTATATTTAGCATCCAAAACAGCTAAAATTTTCCCTTCTTCATCTTTTATCGCAAAATCGGGTCTCAAATCCAAGCCCGGAATTTTATACTGAGTTTCTAGCCTAAATTTACCGCCAAATTCGCCTAATACGCTTCTTATGAGCCTCTCAATATAAAGCTCAAAAAGATTAGGTGCATATAGCAAATAACCAAATTTTAGATTTTTGACGGCGTTTTTGCTAGTGTATCTTGAATCTTGCAAAATGATAATCCTAGCGATTTGAAGAGCAATTTTGTAGTCTTTATAAAGCTCGTTCATCACGGATTTTGAGTTCAAAGCCGTATCTATGTCTCTAATGCTTTTCATCTCTCCGTTAGCATTGACTAGCAGAAAATTCCTTATTTCTTTGTCGTAAAGTGCGAATTTAGTGTTTTTTCTAACCAAGATATCGTATGCCCTTAAAAGTACCCTTGCGACTACTTCGTCAGGTACTCGCGAGCTTTTTCGGCTTGAAATTTTACCCGTAAAGGGCTGATCTTTTTTGATGAAATTTTTAACGTCAAGGCTTCCGTGCAGGGCGTAGTCTCTAAAAGGAATTTTTTTATAAACACTTGGGAAGCCGCTTAGCTTGGCTAGCTTTAAGCGGCTGATAAATGAGGCGTAAAGGACGTAGTCCATAGGGATGTCGCCGCTTGCGCCCGCGACGCTACCGCCAGAGCTAAAAAACGCCGAGTCGATAGTTTTTAAAAGCTCGGCTTCTAGTTCTTTGCCGAAACAAGAGGTTATGACGTACTCTTGCCCCTCAAAGGTAAAACGGCCTATATAGTTACCGTCTTCGCACTTTTTAAGGATATAGTGCGCATCTTCTTCTTGGTGCGTTTTTTTATTTTTTACTATTTTCGGCTTAAATTTATCATGACGTCCATATAGAAAGATGATATCAGTTTTGCCTTTTGCCAGCTTGTCAAAGGTGATTTCTTTTTTATAATCTTCTTGGCTGCAGAGGCTATTATCTTTAAACATCGCATTAGCCTATGAAAATTTCCCTAGCTATATTTAGCTTATCTTTCGCGTCACGGTCACCAAACTGCGTTCTTATATACTCTCTCAAGATAGGCTCTATATGTCTGTTCCATATCTCTTCTTCGTTTAACACCTCTTTTCTTAAAAAATACGAATGCCCTATCTCATAAGCTCTACCTAAATTTAAGCCATCTGTTTTTTTGCTACCCTTTAGCTGGTACTCTTCTTTAGTGATGTAGTTATTTAAACTTTCACATTTTGTCTTGTAAGCTTCATCCGTAGCATTTTCTACAACCCCATAATCGCATCCCATCAAGACCCACGCAAAGCGCCTTCTAAGAGCTAAGTCAAAGCAGTCGATACTCTTATCCACATCGTTCATCATGCCTATGAAATAGATATTTGCAGGTATATAAAATTTAGTTTGCAAATTACCGTAATCAATGCAAAGCGATTTTTTGCTAGCATCCAATGCTATTATGTTTTCCATAAGTGCAGAATTTTTTATTTTTATGGCACTGCTTTTTCCGCGGTAATTCTCCTCCAAAAGTGATAACGTTTCGCCAAATACCGCTGCTATGTCGGCTCTATTTATCTCATCAACTATGAAAAAGAAATTTTCTTTTTCATTTTGCGCCGCTTTTAAGCAAAATTCTTTAAATACGCCGTTTGTCAAAGCTAAATTTAAATTTCCGTTTTGTATGCCGATAGGTTTTATGCCGTCTATAAAATCCTCGTATTCAAAACCGCTATGAAACTGTACCCACTCGGTTCTAGCGTGGTTCGGATCTAAAATATCAAGGCAGTCTTTTACGAATTTCGTCTTGCCGGTTCCAGGCGCACCGTAGTAGATGATGTTTTTAGAACCCTTAGTAAGCTCTCTTAGAACTTTATTTTTAATAATTATGCCGATAGCTTCCCAAATAGCTTTTCTAGAATCCGCAAAAATTCCAAAGAGGTCGCCCAAAATTTCTCTTAACTCATCATCGGTTAATTGCTCTCCGCTTCCATCGTTACTCCAATTAATATTGGACAGCAACAAGCAAAGTATTTGATGGATTTTAAAGCATACATCTAATCTTAATTCATATTTGCTATCTAAATTTTTGATGCCACTTTGGGTATAGACGTAAAAACTATTTTTACCGTCTCTAAAATACTCTATTAATTTTTGAAAGATATTAAGATAAAAGATGGTATATCCCTCTTTGTCTAGCGCAAAATTACAAACCACTAATAATTCGTAAAAGCCACCATATAAAATATTAAAATCGTTTTTTTCTAAGAAATCATTGCTAGTTCCGTCGTTTTTATACTTATCTAGCAATACATTAAAGTGCTTATTGATATTTTCATCTCTAAATTTATTTCCACTTCCATCTATATCAAATTTTATGCCGAGATCTTGGTAGTCGGTTATATCTTTACAGATATCAAGTATATTAGCCTTTGAGCCGTCATAGTCGTAGTAATCCTCAAGCTTACTTACGGTAGCATTGCTAACCTTTGATAGCGATACGCCTTTGCTGTCCCTATATGCTATAACATCCCCCTTGCGAGCATCCCAATCAAAATCCTTAAACACTTTCAAATTTCCCTTGCAGTTGACGATCCTACTAAAAATCTCATTTATCTTTAGTATCTGCTCAGCTGTAAAGTTACTCATTTTATTCTCCTAAATTTTAAAAAGCTCCCGCAAAGGGAGCAAAAGGCTTTTTCAAAGCGTCACCATTAGGTCTGAATTTCTTAAAAAAGAAATTTCAAAGATCAATCCTGTCGGACGCACCGTACGAAGTAGCTACCAGAAGCTTTGTCCCAATCAGCGCGACCGCTCAAGAAATTCGCGAACGCTATAAAAGACGAGTCGATATCACCTATGGTAGAGCTCCAGTACCATGGATAGCCGGATTTTGCTATGTATTTAAAAGCGGTATTTAGAGTGGATTCGGATCTTGTTTCATTCGCTATGCTTAGTAGCTCCGTTATGGTTGGTAGCCTCCAGTCTTTGTATCCGGCTAGGTTTACTATCTTACAGTATTCTTGCGCCTGCCCCCACGTTCCTTTAAAAATTTGTTTCTCATCCTGCCACATTAGTCTTCCCAGATTCTTTTCGCTACATATCACTACGTTTTTATCATCATCTCGGTAGCACGCAATGCTTAACTCCTCTGCGTGAAGCAGTCCGCAAAGCAGCAAAGATATAGTTATGTATTTTTTCATCCATCTTCCTTTACTTTTTTAAAGTTATATATCACTTGGATATTTTCTCGGCTTTCGTTTATCAAAGCCACCTTTTGCCTTAGCCTATTAGAGTTAGCCCATTTTATATGAGCTAGAAACGAAAAAAAATTATCTATCTCTTTTTTTATCCATTTTTCTTTCTTGTTTTACTTGAAATTAGACCTATTAACCTGAGATGATGTATGTTGGTTTATAAACACTATCGCTATTTAAGAATAAATTTACTATATGGATAATTTTATTAGAATTATTCTTATTGAATACTTAATTCATATAGTATTTTTTTATCAATTATACTTCTTTAATTTAGAGCAATTTTAAAGAGTATAAAATGCAAATTTATGAAAGAATAAATGCGATCTTAAGAAGTAAAAAGTTAAAGAAAAAGGACTTTGTCCAAAAATTTATAGATCTTGAACCTAGGCTAAAAAGCACAGGCGAAGTGCCGTCCTTGCCATCTATATATAACTATCTCAATGGAAATAGAGAGATCAAAGCCGAGCTTATACCTTATATAGCAAAAGCTCTTGATGTAAGCGAACAAGAACTTTTTATAGACGACCTTAATATCTCAAGCTTTTTAAAAGATATAGCTAGTAAGTGTAACTACAACGATAAAGAATATGCAAATTTGCAAAACATAAGTCGTATCATAGATCTTTGTCAATACGCTTCAGAACCACTCTTATCAAGGCTAATAGAAATTCTAGAGAAAAACAAAGAGCAAACGCTAAGACAAATGAGGGATATTTCTCTTTTATAATCCGCCTTCTACTCACCGCAAAGATAACCCCACCTATAAAATATATTGTTAGAAAAAAATTTATATTGAATAAAGTTCGTATTGAATAATATACTTGCAAATTTTTACTTATAGAAAAAGGAGTTCTCGATGAAAAAAGCATTATTTATTGTATGCTTTTTAGCTAGTATGGTATATGGATTAGAAAGAGGTGCTACTAACAATTTCAAATACATTATAGACACAGGTGTTCAATCAATCTATGTGCTTCAAGATAGAACAGGCGGCTACGACTTATCATTTCAGCTTGTTTTTAACTTTTTTGATTCGCAAAGAAATGACAAGGATAACTTTGGGGAATGCTACGACTACCGCAATATGGGCGAAGTAATAGTAGATGGACAAAAGACAGAATGCACTAAAACAGGTAAAGATATTGGATGCTTTAAAAAAGATAAATTCGGAAACAATGTAAAAGTTTTTGAAATAATATCAACACAATACAATAAGGATAAGCCACAAGATTCAAGCTATTGTCTAAAGGCACAAAATGAGTGCATAGCACTCACAAAGGTTTTGGAGCTGAAGTCTATCTTTGTAAAAAACTATGATATTAAGCTTACTCCGGATGAAGAAGAGCTCATTAGAAATAAGGATGTGTGCTATACAGGGCCGTATGGTAGTTTAGATAGCTATAGAAAAAGTAGTTTAAATTCCAGTGAGCATATGATAGGTCACACAAATATTTACTTCTCTTCACCAGACATAGCGATCGAAGACTCTTTAAGATATATGAATACTACTGGTAATGCAGAAGGAGATTATAGAGAAGTAAGGATGATAAAAGATGGTAAAGAAAAGGATATCCAAGACTTTTTTACGGTTGACAAGGGAAGCCTAGAGAGACTATTAGACGAAAAAGGCATTATAGATCTTATGGTTGGTGTAGGTTGTCTTAGTATGAATATGTATATATTTAATGGAAAGATGTATGTAGATCAACGATGCGATGATCTCAAAATGGTGCCATATAGATTCATAGAAGACATACTGTCGGAAGAAGGCAGAAGATACATCAAAAGATATTACTAAAGGATTAAAAATGTCTACTGTAATCGAAATATTAATATTTTTGGTAGTTTCAGTTATTATTTATGGTATGTATGAAAAATCTTTTAACAAATGTCTTAACCTTGGTCCTAATGAGTTTGTAGAAAGAAAATTTTTGTTAAAAGCAAGTTCCTTGGACCTTAGTAAAATATTAATTTGGGCGATATTGTTTACTACATTTATAGTAGGTTTAGTTGTTCATTTTTCCAACAATCTCACCTTAGCTCTTTCTGCTGGCATAATTGTTTTTATTGTGTATGCCATATATATAATGAAGATGTTTATCTTTTATATAGGGAGTGGAATAATCATAACACAACAAAGGGTTATAGTGATTAAATCATTTAAGCCAACCAGTTTTAATATAGAGGAAATATCATATGTTGAAGTTACTGATGCAGCAGCAGACGGAGGTCTCATAACAAAAGATAAAAAAACAACATACGTAATAACAATAATGGATATAAATGGCAAACGAGAGACTCTGGAAAATTTTCCTGACGCAAATATAGCCAGACTAGAGATAATACAAATTCAAAGCACGCGAGCAAGAGAACTAGAGCGAGAATTGGAGCGTTTAAAATCACAAAACAATCAAAACTAAATTTGGTATATTTGCTATTTTAGGCACTGCATAAATGCCTAAAATAGCATAAGATCACCTTTATTTTGCAAGGTCACATATGGCTTTGCAACCTATCTTGTAGCAACCATTATCGTATTTTTTATTTATTTGAATAATTTTTATTATTTACTTATGAATTAAATATTATTGCTTTGTTTTTTTAAAGAACTAATAAAAATATAGGTAGAATTTTAGTGAATGTAGTGTGCCAAAACACTGCAGGCGATATCAAAAAACTACAAGGAGAAAACATGCCGTTTGAGCTTGAATATAAAAATTTTAATGGTAGAAACAAAAAGCAACCAAATAAAAACCTTAAAATAGATCAAACACCTATTTTAAACTCTCTTGTAAATACATACGCACTATCTCTTTTTGCTAGTAATTTTTATGAGTTTGATAACGAAAATGATCTAACTATACTTAAAAAGATGGTTGATAAAAAAAGAGATAGACAGACTAAAAAATTTATGGATGAAGTTAGCAAGGTTTGCGGTAAAGATGAGTATCTAGTAGTAAATGTGCCAAGGCTTCGTGGTTACATTAAAAATTTTGATGAAAAAGATAGAAATAAGAGAAAGCATATAAATGCGATACTAAAGAAAATATATGAAGAGTTTTTTGCGCTTATAAAACTAGATCAAAATTTATTATCTAGCCAAAAACAGCATATAAATGATAAAAATAGTTACATCCTAGCTCCAAATTTCCACCTCGAAAAGCATGTAAAATCTCTAAAAAGTAGATCAATAGGCAACGATGATAAAAAATTTGCATATATGCAAGATGCTGCCTTTATAATGATGTGTTTAAGTCCAGGAGACTACTTTTGGGAGTGTAGATACACAGACTTTTCAAGTAGCCAGCTAGATGGTATGATATTTTATCTTTCAGGATATGATTATGACAAGGCAAAAGTTCAGAGATTTTTAGAACATATGAATGTGCTGATAATAAAAAAAGGCTTCGTAATGGGGCTAGACAGAGACAATCAATCGTTAGTTTTTAATAATATGAGATCCGAAATTTTTGAGCTTGAAATTTTTAAGGATAGATATATAAGTTTTAGGAAAGATGACTCTTTGGTTATATTCTCGCCCACATTCTTTAGAAGCTTTAATAGAATTTATGATGAAATTTGGAAGATAGAGCAAAAGGTGCTAAAAATAGAAATTACCCTTGTCAAAAAACGCTTAAAATCTTTAGATGATAGCTCACTCTTAGATCCTGAGGGCATATATAAATCCCTTAAATGTGAAAATATTTTTGTATTAAATAAATTTAAAAAAGAGCTAAATAATCTAAAAAATGATCTTTCATATAGAAATTTTGAAATAAACAAAGATAGATATGCAAGGCAGTGGCTTACGGATAACATCTACGGACTCTACCTTACCGTGCATACTCCATTTAAACACAAAGATGCTAAAGAGCTAGCTAAAATTTACTTCGAGGATTTCTTAGGTGAGAGCTTAAATTCGTTCATTAAAAAAGATAGGCTTCCCGCTTTGAGATATAGCATGAATGAATTTGAGACCTTATAATAACACTCCAAAACCACCAAGTCACAGGCTCTAGAAGCAATAGGTAGAATTTAAAGACACAGTTGCTATCTTAAACTTCTCTCACAAAAACCAAAAAAAAGGAGAGAAGATGGTAGAGTTTGACAAGCTAAATTTAGCTGACATTCAAATGAGCTTACTTGCTGATAGAAATATCTTTTTATATGGGCAGATAGATCAAGAAATTTGCCTGGCTACACAAAAGATACTTTTGTATCTCGACAGTGTAAATCAAAGCGACATAAACATATATATAAGTGGCCCTGGTGGCTCAATATATGATGGCTTTGGACTAATCGACTTTATGAAGACCATAAAATCACCAATCAACACTTTTTGCGTGGGTCTAGCTGCCTCTATGTCTGCGCTCATATTTTTAAACGGAGATAAACGCTATATGCTTCCAAACTCAAGCCTCATGCTTCATCAGCCTCTTGGTGGCGCATCAGGTCAGGCAAGCGACATAGAGCTGATCGCAAATCAAATTTTAAAAATCAAATCGAAAGTCAATGAGATGATAAAGGCTAATAGCAACCTAAAGATAGCAAAGATAGAACAGATCACCGATAGAGACTGCTATATAGACGCACCATTAGCCATTACTTATGGCCTAGCAAATGAAATAATATCAACTAAAAAAGGAGAATAACATGTCAGTTTTTTCACTACTCAACAATACAAAAGGCGCAGCCCTCTGTGCTGCCTCAAACGCTATTAGCATACCTATTAGCTTTACACATGCAATGATAACAGGTCAAACAGGTTGCGGTAAGACCACTTCGGCGATTTTGCCAGCGATGGATGAACGTATAAAAGCAGGGCATGGTATGCTCGTCTTTGACTACAAAGGAGTTGAGCATAAAAAGGTTAAATTTTTAGCCAAGAAACATGGCAGGCTAAAAGATGTTGTAATGATAAACGTGCCATGGGGCGATAAAATAAACATAATGGATGATGCTAGCGAGAGTTTATTAATGAATTTCTTTCAAAAGACATTTGGCACAAAGCGTGATCCTTTTTGGGGGAATTTAGCGGCAAACATCGCTACAAAGTCTCTTTCAATGATGAAAGCGATATGTGACTTTAAGGAGCAAGGTTTTTGCACCCCACATATAGAAAATAAGGTAAAAGATATGAAGCCAAACTTTGCAAATTTATGCAAATCAACCCAGCAACTAGGTGACTTTAAAAACTTTTATGCCTTAGTTAAGCTGGTAGATGATCATGTAAAAAGTGATACAGTATTTGCAAAAGTTATAAAAAAAATATCTTTGGCTGGTTCTTTAAATGAGAAAATTTGGGCATTAGGCGAGTTTAATGAAAAATCTGAAAATTTCATACAAGCTTTTAAGGAGTATGAGGGTGTAAGAAATGATGAAGAGTCACAAAAAGCAAGGCTTTTCTCAAACTACACATTTATGCTTTTTGCCTTGCAAAGCATAGCCGACGATGAGATGCTAAACTATCATGGCAATAGCATAAGCAAGCTACTAAATGAAGGAAAGATAGTCGTTGTAAATTCTCAAGGGCTAAAAGATAGTGCGGTTGAGCTTATGCTAAATTCCACCCTTTCAAATATGGCGCAGCGCATAGCAAATGAAGAGAAGGTGCCAGTTAGTATCTTTATAGACGAAGCGCAGCGTGTGCTAAATCACTCAACTGATCTCCATGCTGACGTGCTAAGAGAGGCTAGGGTCGAGCTCATACTTGCCTTTCAAAACGAAGACGTGCTAAAAAGCAGCCTTGGTAGTGACTCAAGATATAAAGAGTTGGTTGGAAATTTAACCAATCAATACTTCTTTAAAAACTCGGTCAAACAATACGCAAGCGGAGAAGATAAAGATTTTAGCAAGCTAAAAAATTTTGAGTATTATCACGATGGTAAAATTTATAAAGCCTCGCCTATATTTATAGATGAAAAGGATCTTTTAAGGGCTGAGCTGAGCTATCAAAAAGAGCTTGGCATAGGTAGTAGTTTTACTAATGTAGCTCTTGGGGATAATGAAATTTTGGTATATAACGAGCAACTATTTAAAAGGCGCTCTTTGCTCATAAAGCAAGACATAGTGACAAAAAAGAAGTCTGAAGTGCCAGTGCTAAATAAAAAACTTGACGCACTGCTTAAAAGACTAAATGATTTAGTTCAAGAAGCAAACGAGTCAAATGACGAAGATGAAGAGCTATGGCAGGTTTTATGATATGTTAATTTACTCATGGGAGATTTTCCCATGAGTGTTTAGTAGCTAAAATATTGATTAAGTATCTCAATTGCTTTCTTGTCACCTAGTTCATAGTATGCTTTATTTAGCGCGTCTCTTGCCTCTTGTTTTGCATTGGTATAATTACCATATTTGCATAATATTTCACCTAAATTTGTGCATCCCCTAGCATAATTGTAGTCATAACAAGATTTTTTTGAAGTAAGAGTATGCGGTTTGTATATTTTTTTCAAAGCCAACACCATCTCTATAGTTCACGCCAAGGTAGTTACAACATTGACAAAATTTAGTCTCCATACTATATCCCTTTTTTATTTTTAAAGAATAGAATTATTCAAAGCGAATAATTCTATTTAACTTTTACTAAGCTCATTCTTAAAAACTAAATATTGTCTTAATGAGTACAAGAAAACGTGGATTATTTAAAACCATATTGCATATCTATGCCTTGTGGTATTTTAAACTCACCTAAAATTTCTTTAAGCTTATCAAGTTTTTTATTGAATTTTTGATAAATTTCATCAAATTCCTCTTTGTCCGTGCAGCCTATGGACTGACAGAAAAGTCCAACCAACTTGATCCTGATCTTAAAGACTTCATCGTATAGCTCTTTACAAAAATTATAGACATCTTGATAGGTCCATGCTTCGGCCTTTTTACCACCCACGGTGTAATTACTCGTTTCTGTAGTAAATTCTCCAAAATATGAACCACTTAAAACAAAAGGACATTCTTGTTTTAAGCCCTTGATCGTCGCATCAAGCCAGTCATTAATAGTCTCAAACGGATCATCAAATATATAAAGTTCCTCCGAACAAGCAGGTCTGAACAAAAGTTCATTATTATGAATTGTTATCATTTTTTACCCTTTTTATTATTTTTATTTGATTTAATATGTGGTATCTTATTATTTGGTATGTCCAAGTATTTGAAAATATCTGAATATTCATCAAATGCTTTCATGATTCTTTGTTTTAGTTTCAAAAAGTCAGACTTGGCGTATATGTCAAGAGCGTCGGAGAGATCGTAACCTAGCATTCCTTTAATTAGGTCATTATATTGTTCGAGACTCTTTCTATTGTTTTTATTTATATTGTGTCCTAATTCATCTGCAGCATTTACAATGGAGCCACTTATGTTGTTTATACGATCATACTCTACTACTCTCTTAGCAAAGTTGCCTCTCAAACGATGATCACTAATTTTTTTATCGCCTATAACTTTATTTATGCAACCATTGGCTTTCTTATTAAAAGACTTTATTGTAGGGTATTTTTCTTTTATGGCTTTAACCCATTTATAATTATGTAAGTCTTTGATATTTTCATGTAGGACAATTACTCTTTTGGATTCACTACTGTATTTGCCTTTTGCTGTATCTATAATGACATAATTGTATGTTTGTCCATTTACTGTCTCTGTTTTGAAACTATTCTCATTCAACCTAAAAAATTCCTCCATACGAAGTCCAACATGTAGCTTGAACCGAAAATAGTCCAACACCTCTTTTTCGATGCCATGTTGCCCTAAAAATAATAATTTCAGTTCATCTTCAGTAAAATTTCTCTTAGTAGTTTTTTCGTTAATAGAAAAACGTATAAGCGATGTTTTACTAAAATAATTAGTTTCAATAAGACCTAGCTTTACGGCTCTTTCAAAAATATTTGAAAGAAACCCGACTATATTATTCACTCTCTTTTCACTACGTTTTCGTGAGCCATCTTTAGAATTTAAAAGACCATCTTGAAACTCTTCGGAGATAATTAAATTTATATCATTTATGCTAATACTCTTACTATCAAGAAAATCTTGAAGTAGTTTTGATACCAATCTGTATTCTTTTTTTGTACTTTCACTAAGTTTTTGTCGTGATCCAACACTTTCTATATAGTTTTCAACTAAATCTTTGACTGTTGATATATTTAGTGAATCTTTGTCAGGTTTGATTGGTTTTATTTTTGTTCTCTCTTTCTTTGTGGCATAGTTTGATATCTCTGACACAATATAATGTGGCACAAAAGCACCAAGAACAATAAGCCCGCCTTTTACTTCTACTGTATTGCCACTAGAAATTTCTTTAGCATTCTTCTTTTTCTTATAGGCTAGTTTTTTCTCTGGTGTAGCTGGATAAAAACTATTTATTATCTTCTCTACAGGCAAGTCATTATCTATTGGGACGATAGGTCTTTGGGTAGTATCAGTCCTTGAATTTAAGGCACCAAATCGCTCGTCCATTATATCTTTAAACTTTTTAGTTCCAAACAAATGGACAGAGTATGGAAATAGATTAAAAAGATGACAACATATTTTTAACCAGTAGTTTTTACCCTTATCACTTGTGGCTCTTTCATACCCCTTTCCAAGGCAATAATTTATATCATCAGATAGTAGTTTTGGATCATTTTGATAATGAAACTTTATTGCTAGATGATTTAATTCATTAAAATCATCGACTTCAAGTAGTTTTTTAATCTCTTTATTCATGAGAAAATCCTTTATTGGTATTTTTACTACTAATTATATCTTTTGCGATAAAAATTTTTGCTAGCACTAAAAATCAAAAAATTAAAGATTTCAAGCCCCTTTAATGCCTCTTTTTTAGCCTTTAGAGATACTCCCTTTGCATATGTATCAGTTGCTAGGTCTGTGCTATGACCCAAAAGAACTGAAGTCAAGTCTGCTAGAGAATTTTCCAAACAATAGTCTTTAATAGCTTTTGCAAAATTGCCACGCAGTCTATGAAAGCTGACATTCGCATTTGGGATAGATTTATGAATATACCTATTTAGGCGCTTTCCGAAATAATCACTACTCTCTTTTCCTTTCTTGATTTGCTCTAGCCACTTTAAGTCAGCCAAATACTCAATATTCTTATGCAGCGGAATTTGCCTATATTTGCTGAGGCCTCCTTTTTGCTTGGCAGTCTTAACATTTATAAATTTTATACCATCTTCTTCACCTATGCTTTTGCTATCAAGTTGCCAAATTTCATTAAGCCTTAGCCCAGTATGAAGAGCAAACATCATATAGTTTCGTAGATCAAGCCTTTTTGTGTCAAAAACTATTTTTAATTCATCTAGACTAAAGTTGTCTTTTGGTGACTTCTCGTCAGCCGAAATTTTAAAAGATGTAAGCATTTTAAATGGATTTGTCGTAAGCTTGCCCATCTTTATGGCATAGTTAAAGAGCCTTTTTGAGTAAGATGTGTAGTTGTTGATGGTCTTTTTGTTAAGCTTTTTGTTTGCTAGAGTTGTTTGAAAATTTTCAGCATCGTTGTAGCTAAACTCTTTACCTTGATGATCTTTAAAAAACTCATCCAAGAGCTTGCCAGTTTTAACATAATAGCCCTTTGTTTTATCACTGGATTTTAGCTTTAAACACTCTGTTTGCACGTATCTTTTAGCTACTGCTTCAAAAGATAGTGATGAACCTAAAGATACATCCAATAATGTTTTGGGCTCTTTTAAGGTATGCTTTTCTTCTAGTGTTGCCAGATTATAAAATTTAGCTATCACATCTTGTGACAGCTCTTTATATTCGCTAACATCTAAAAATATGCCATTTTGTTTAATGCGCCGTTCATTTTGCATTTTGATGTTTATTAAGACTCTTAGGTTTTTAGAGTTTGTATGTATTGTGGTTATCTTATTAGCAAGAGCTTCGTTGGCTGCGGCTTTTATAGATTTTGCCAGTCTTACTGCCTCATCTAAATCTTTTGTGAAAAGGCAAAATTTAATAGTTAGCTTTTTGCCATCTTTAAGAGCGGTATCAAAAAAGTAGAAATTTGGTCTGTTTGCTATCTTAGTAATTAGCTTAGAACTCATGATAGAGCCTGTCTATTTTCTGTAACAAAAGTGCAAATTTTCTGTAACAAAACTGATTTGTCTGAAATTTAGGACAAAAATATCTGCTAATAAACGTAGCTAAAACGCCGAAATTTAGGGAAGTTGGAAAGAAAAATATTGTGTTGGTGGCGGACAGAGAGGGATTTGAAAAATTAACTTTTAATACGCAATAGACATCATTTTAAAAATATTAGTCAGCTAAAAGGTCAGCAAAAAAGATATTTTCTTTTAAAATTTAGAGTATTTTTAAAGAATTATACCATTTTATTTTCGTCCGTTTTTGTTGGCTTGTCTTTCTCTTGATTTTTGCCCTCTGCTTTTTTTGCCAAGCCCAGTTCTTTCACTAGAGTGCGTCCTTCTTCCACTACTATCTCGATTTAACCGCCCATTACTTGTTGTATATCCAAAGCCAGTGCTGTGATCATTCCAGCCTCTTGTTTTTTGCCCATAACTATCTCTTTGTGAATTCCTTTCTGCTTCAGCTTTTTCTACTGCTTTTTGTTTTTCGATAGTCGTTTTTGCAGCAGCAAGGGCAGCCGCTACTTTTGAAGCAAGCCCATAGTTTATTTTAGCCCCACCAAACCCAACCAAACCCATTGCTTCCACCATGTTGCCTGCTGGAGTATTTGAAAAGCTAAAATTCCCATTCTTATCAACTGACACTCCAAGTCCATTACCGCCATTTCTCATTATTGATGCAAGCTTTGTAGCGGTGTTTGCCCACTCATTTGAGCCAGTATATGTGTTTTCTCTAGCCGTTGTGCTAGCGTTAGCGTGATCACTTTCTGACGCTCCAGCTGGTGCGATATTAAAGGCATTGAAATCAAAAGCTACTACTTTATCTAGCAGTGATTTTGTTATCTGCTGCGTTGCACTAAATGCCATATCTGATAGTGCTGTATCAAACCCTGCATTTTGTAGCGATGTGCGAGTATTTATCTCGTAGTTTAACCTGCCTAGACTATCCATGCGCATATTTGTCATTAGTGAGTTTTGTGATCTTATGCCCTCTAGTTTATTGTGTGCGAAATTTTGCATCGCTGCTCTTGCTGGATCAAGACTGGTTAGTGTTTTAGTGCCAGGTCTTCCATGTAGTGCATCATTAAAGGTTTGTTCCATTTTGTATCCATATAATTGTTTACCAACTCTTACGCCAGTTATGTTGCCGTTGTAGTCAGTTTGCCCTATCACTGCATCAGGTATACCAAACCAACCACTAAACTTATCTTGCAAAAACTCGCCAAAACTCATAGGGCGGTCATAAAATGCTGTATTGCCAACAACTGCGTTTAAGTCGCCACCAAAACCAAAATGATTATCAAGGCCTACTGCCAACTCAAAAACCTCAGTCACAATAGCGTTAATTAGACTAGCAGCAACAGCTACTCCTATTGGCGATATTGTAGTGCCAAGTGCCGAAAGTGTGTTTTGTATAGCTAGCGAGGTCATTGTGCTTTTCATATTTTGATACATTGCCTCGGCTACATTAACGGCGTTAAAACGTCCGTTTACGATGCCGTCATATAGCATGCCTGCTAAAGCTTGCCCTACTACCCCACCATACATTTTGCCTATATCCTCGGCGATATTTTCAGCATAGCTATCATTTCTCATTTCACTTAAAAACTCTTTTAGCCCTGTGTAGTCGCCTTTTTGTAAATTTGCAAAGCCGTTTCCGTCTATCCTGCCAAAGCGATTATCTCTATTTGAGCTTTTAGGTTTTGAAAAAGTGATGTTTGCCGCAGCATTTACGCCGTCAATTAGCATATTTAGGCTAGTATCATAATCAGGCTGATTTATGGCTATGATCATCGGCATTAGCACGTATTCTGCAAAGTCCTCATTTAGCCCTATTATTGCACCACTTAAGTTGCCGACTTGTGCTATAAAAAAGCTCCTTAGATCAGGGCTTGGCAGGTTAAAAGCGGAGTAGCCAAGACTACCTGCTTGATAAAAATCAAACTGACCGCCAGCCATAAATTCATAGTCATCGCCAGTGTCAGAGTTTGTTAAATTTAGTAGTTCACTTAAACCGATCATTTCTTTGTCATCGTGAAGTTTTTGTTTTCATCGATCGTTATATCGTTTTTAATCAAGGCGTGCACCATATTAAATAGGTATTTCGTCATATCAGACGGCACTATCATACCGCCAGCTTGATTTTCTGCTATGAAGTTGCCAAGCACCGACATTGATTTGATTATTCTATTGTCGATTACTTGCCTATCTACCGCTCGCTGTTGGCTTTCTGCTAGTGCTTGCTCTTTTGCAAGTTTTGCTATTTGGGCACGCAAGAGATTGTTTTGCTCTTTTAAATTTTCTAGCTTATCCGCTGCTTGTGCCTCTAGTTCATTATTTTTTAGTTTAGTATTTCTAGTTTGCTCTTTTATACCATCAATATTTGCATCCATTGCAGCCGCTTGTTTTTCAAGGTTTTTGAGCGATAGCTCAAAGCTTAGGTCTTGTTGTGTTAGCTCAAGCCCAGTTTGCATAGCCGTAATAGTAAATTGCGTCGTGATTAGTGGCAGCATTTGAGAAAGTACGTTTATTCTGTGTTGATTTGGTATTTCGTATTTCTCAAAACAATCATCAAGATATTTTAGTGTTTCTTGATATGGTGTGTCCGCTCCGATGCTTAATTTTAATAACTCTCTCGTTCTTTCTAAATATGCGTTTTTAAAATCCATTGTCTCTTCGCTCCAATCTAGTTACTTTCATTCTCTGTAAATTTAGGTCTGTTTTTATGTCACCTATGGCCGTTTTTAGCCCATTTGTTTCTATTGCACCAACTCTTGAACTAAGCGAGTTAATAGCGTTGTTTAAATCACCTAATAAGCTTCTTAGCGCTCTATCTTCACTTTCTAGGTTACTGATCTTATTCGTAATTATTTGTAGTTGTGCTTTTATTTCATCGATCTCAGCGCCTAAATTTCTTTCAGCCATTACACACTCCTCGCTCTATTCTCCCAGCCTCTTTCATAAATATAATATGCTGGTTTTGCTTTCACTAAATTTCTATAATAGGCGATCTCTGCTCTATCAAAATCAACGTCAAAGGCTTGTTCGTTATAGTTGTTTAACGCTTTAAGAGTCTGGGCGCCCATAATGCCGTCTACCACTACACCTAAAAGCCTTTGTAAAACCCTAACTGCTGGTACTGTATCTACGTTTACACCAAAAACAAAAAGCTCACACGCTTTTAATTCACTATCTACCTCGTCAAGCCTCATTTTGTCCCAAAATTCTTTTTTATAAAATATTTTTACTTTTTCGATTAATGTGTCATCATTATATAGGGCGACGCTAGCCTTTTCAAGATCGCCGTATGCGTTGATAGCTTCTCTAACTTGCCCCCAGCCTTGCCAGTTTGGGTGAGCAGCTTCATAAATACCCATAAAAGTTAACCCTTTTTCATTTGGGTTTTTGTGTAGGGCATTTTTAGGACTATTAAATTCTAAGCTCATTAATGTATAAAATGCGTTAGTAAAGTTTTTCATTTTTTTATCCTTTAAAAATTTAAATCTTTAGGTGGTTTAGGCGAGAAGTCATCATAATCGCCAAAACTACTAATCTTTTTATCTATTACTTTATCAACCACAGCGCGTATCCACGCTGTTCCACGCCAAGAAAAAAAGCCGCCGACTGCAAGACTAAAGCGATCATTATTATTTGTAAAAAATGATGCTATTTCAAAAAATATCCAGCAAATAAAGCCTGAGCTAATAGTATCAACTATAAAATTTACTACTTTACGCTCTCTATTTATGGTTTGTTCTTTGTTGTTTATAGATCCTAGCGCTCCACCTAGAAGGCCGACAACTACAACCCAAAAATAAATACCTAATTTGCTGACAAGATCCTCCATTATCCGCTCTTTTTTTAAAATTTATATGTAAAAATATACATTATTAGGACGGATAATATTATTTCTACTACAACCATCTTATTTAGCCAAAATTTCTTAGTACTTTTTATGATCGCTTCCATTTGCACATCCTTTTAAAAGTTCTTCGCACGTGAGAAAGTAGCCCATTAGCTCTCTTGCGCTCTCTAAATTTTCAGGGCTAAATTTTGGCTTTGGTGGCATTTTCTCAATGCACGCCACTGGCACATATACATCTTGATATTGCGTTTTTACGATCACTTCAGGTTTTGCACCACAACCGGTTAAAACAAAAGCCAAGATTAGGCTACTTATTATTAGCTTCATTTAAAAGCCTTTCGTAAAAGCTTAATTTCTCTTCGCATGCGGCGTCCTTGATAGGCACTGCCACACGTTCAACTCTAGTTACAATACGCTCGTTTATTTTGTTTTCATCCTGCCTTTGCACACTTAGGGCTTTTATTGTCGCATTTGTTAGCCCTATCTTTGCGTTACATGTTTCCAAATTGGAAACAACTACTGCATTGCTTGCCTCTTTTAGCGCTATCTTGGTCGTTAGCTCGTCGATTTTATCTGCTGCTCTGCTATTTAGCCAAAAGAGCACGCCACACACAAAACTAAGCCCAAAAATGATAGTTATGTAAAGTTTATTGCTCATTTTTTTACCCTTTTAAATGGGTTGATTACCCATACACTCTTAAGGTACTCTTTATCATCTGGCTGCATAAATGTATCTTTGTTGTATTCGTTCATCTCTGCCACGTCGAGCAGCTTCCAACCTACATAGATACGGCAATAAAAGCCACTTAAAAAGCCTTTGTAGAGGATAGTTTTATATAAGCCAAAGTGTGAACGGCCATCTTTTAAAATACAAGTTACTTTGCAAAAGTCGCTTATCACTCCGCCGTTACTCGTTACCTTGATATTGCCTTGTGTTCTCACACTTGATGGGTCTATTTCGCTCACTTTTACGCCGTTTATTCTGCTTGAAAAGTAGCCAATACGATTTCTATATAGCCATAAAAGACGTGCAAGATATGTTTTATTTTTGCCATTTGGATAGTGTTCTTTACGCCATCCGCTATCTCCGTTTATCGCCGAGTTTTCGCCGTCATATAGATCACTAGCGTCCTCAAAAAATCTAGCCCACTTTGGCAAGTGTTCGCTTTGTTTGTTGCAAAAAAGCAGAGCGATCGGCACTACTATATAGCCAGCTATCTCAAGCGGTAGCTCAACGATTACTATGCAAAAGAGCTGTAAAAGCTCTCTAAATTTAAGCATTACTCATCCTTTTTATCTTTTGGCTTTTCTTGCTCTTTTGCTTTATAGTTAGGGCACTTAGGGCAGCCGTCCCAAGTGCATTTTTCGTCTTTATCGAGTTTTGATGCACAGACTTCGCATCTCTTTACCTTTAGTCTCATTTCTTATCCTTTTGTGTTGGTCTTGTTCGGACTATGTCCGAAAATTCATCGCCGCTCAAGTACCAAAATGGTTTCTTGCCATCTTCATACTGAAACCTGCTAAAGTCATCAGGGTGTGTCGCCAAATGACTAAACACTCTTAAAATGTTTGTCATATTTGAGCTGTCCCAGCCCTCGCATTTTCTAGCACGCAAAAAAATCACGATAGGGCATAACAAAACGCCCAAAACAAGCGATAAAACGCAGATTAAGAAATAGCTCATTTTCTTAGCTCCTCTCTTTGAGTGATTAGCTCTTTTAACTCCGCCCTTAAGCTCTCTAACACGGCAGTGTTACCGATGATTAGAGCGTGGCGGATATAGTTCTCGCACTCATTAATTTCGTTTTCAAGCTCTACTAGTTGCATAGCTTTTTCATCTACCTTTGGCTCTTTACTTAGCCCCTTTTCTTGTCCTAATTCGGTTATTATTAGGACATTGTTGTCATTGTCATAGTAGGTTTCGCCTCGCTCGTCTTTGATTTGCTCCCACTTTCCATTAATAAAAACATTTGCGTAACCAGCTTTTGGCTCAGTTGGTGCGATCTGTGTTGCGTTTGGAGGCATTAGATAGATTGTTTCGCCCTTGCTACTTGCTAGTGGGTCTATTTGAGCTTCTGACTTGTGTAAAAACTCACCATTTTTTGTGTCAAAAATATAAATTTTCATAAGTTGCTCCTAGTATTTGATTAACACGACTACCGCCATGTTATATGGGCGGTTTTCGTTAGCTGTTGGCACTATTCGGCTAGCATCAAAGTTAATATTAGTTCCTGACCCTCTTGTCATTTGTGCCCACCAACTAGAATTTACTTCACCACCAAAAGCCCCTTGAGCTTGTATGTTACCATCGGTGTTACTTCTAGTGACTATGCTACCAGTGATATTTCTTATTGCATCCCCTTGAGCTGTACCCAGAGCGGCTGCATTGCCACCAATGCCACGCATGAATTTTCCATCCGCGAAGTTTGGCAGTAAGAATTTATCGCCGCTTCGTCCGTACGTGTATCCGACTACGGAGAAGAGTGCAGCGTACGCTGTTTTGTCAAGAGCTGAGCCGTCGCAGCGTAAAAAGCCATCTGGAGTATTTGAGTTTGAGCTGTATAAAAGATAGCTTCCAACTGGTATAGCCTTTTGTAACTCCGTTTTTAATGCAAATTTATCGTCGCTCTCCGCTTTGGTGTATGCATCGATCTTGTCGGTTATTTTTTGAAAAATAGCTTCTAAAGAAGTTATTGATGGTACATCATTTTTATTAGCTTTATTGCTTAAATCATTTGTTACCTTAGTTGCAAAAGTATTGTAAGTCGTTGCATCAACCTTTTGTGATAAAGTGGTTGATACACTTGTAGCTAAGTTGTTTAAATTACCTTGAGTAGTATTAATCTTACCATCAAGAGTTGTTATAGACTGCTTTTGATTATTCATAATAGTCGTCAAACTATCCGTCTTACTCTCTATATCTGCTGTAAGAGCAGTCTTGGTATTATTTACTAAATCTTCTATCTTTTTACTAGAGTATGTCTGAGTTGTACTAACTTTAGTATCTGTTATTAGCCCAGTTGTGCTTATGTTTTCAAGTGATCTTTTTAGCTCAAGTAGTGTTGTTTTTAGGGCTTCTAATTCTGCAAATTTAGCTTGTGAGTTTACTATAGTATCAAGCGCCGCTTGCGTTCTTTGCTCCATTGGCTTAATAGCTTCTAAAACAGTTTTTGCCTCAGCCAAAAGCGCACTTGTGCTATTTATTTTTTCTACATTGTCAGAAATAAAAGCGAAATTGCTTAGTGCAGTATTATTCTTACTATCAAAATCTGCTTTTTTCTCGTCAAAATCTGCCTTATCACTTCTAAAGGCGCTCATATTGGTATCAAAATTTTGTTTTTTCTCGTCAAAATCTGATTTTTTCAGATTTAAATCAGAGCTTATTGCTTCAACTGCACTTTTAACATCTTGCAAAGTCGCTATTTGCTCTTTTGTTAAAGTATTCGCTTCTTTTATTTCACTTATATTTATTTGGCTTACTGCTGTTTCTAGCTCAGTTATTTGAGAGAGTAAGAATTTTAATGCTTCTAGCGTTCTATTACCAAGCTTCAATTCCTCTATTGTTACCATTTTTTAGCCTTTATAGTTTCTTTAGCTTTTTTTAGTTTTTCGCCTAGTTCTGTAAAAAAACGCAAAAGATCTATCTTGCTTAAATCTCTTGCGTTTTTTAAAACTTTAAATAAATCATATTCGGTCATAGTCACTCATTTCATTTGCGTTGTAGTCAGCTATCGCTTCAATTGCTAGCGTGCGATAATAAGTGTCTTTATTTATTAAAAAGGCTACGTAGTTAATCACTGCATAACTCAAAGGCTCGTCTATTTGCAAATGCTCTTTTGGATTACTAAAATTTGGTATATCTGGCACGCAAATAAAAGTATCTTCTTTTAAATTTCTATATGGTGTCTCTTCACTATCCACTCGCCTAATAAGGACGTTAGGTACGCACTTATCGCAGCAAAAAAGCATAGCTTCTAAAAATAGTGAGCTAAGCATATCATCAGCAGGGAGCTTAACCCCTGCTGTCGTTTTAAAGCTCAAATGTTTTTTGGCTTCAGTGCAAAGCATTGTTATGCCTTTAAGCCAACGCCTATTGCGAATGCGTCTGCATTTCTTACCTCGATACAACTTTCTGTGTAGTATCTCTTTTGGATAGCTGTTTTTGAAGTTGTGACGTCTTTTAACTCAGTTGGTACAAGTAGTCCATTTTTCATGTAGTCAAAGTCGCCAGCGATGATACAATCGCCCAAGCCGTATTTAGGGCTTAAGAAGCGGTGAAGTCTAAAATTTACCCTGCCAAAGTCAGTGTCAAGGCTAACAACGCTAGAGTTGATATTTTTCTCGTTGCCAAATTGACGAGTTGCTATTTTATTGATAGCTGGCTTTAGATCAGCACCGATAAAGACATCTTTTGGAGTTGTGCCTGCGTCCCAAATGTTTTGTAATAGTCCAGATAACACAGCCTCAGTTAGTTCTTTTGGTGTTCCTTTCCAATCGCCTGAGCTATCAAATGCTACAACATTGCCACGTCTGCCAGCAGCAAATGCAGCTGCACCTTTAGCCAAGAAATAAAACAAGCCTGCCATTTCGCCAGCCGTTGCGTCAGTTCTAACAGTCGGTGCTTTAAACACGCTCTTTTTAACATCAGCATCACGACCAAGACCAAAGATAGCATACTCCATATCTAGCTTATGCTCTTTTGCTCTTTTAGCTGTCTCGCGCTCTAGCTCTTTGCCACCATAAGTAGCCACTGCTTGCATACTTCTTGAAACGCTAACATTTGAAGTGAAAATTTGCACTGCATTTGAAGTTTTTTGCACGCTTGATTTTATCTGATCATCAAAGTCAGAAATCTCTAGTTGTGCGTTTTTCTTTGGCGCAGCCAAGCTGTCAGTTAGCCAAGAGTGCTCTATACCTTTTACACTTGAAGTGCCAATTAGTTTAAGTATAGGCGTCTCGTCAGCACCTATTAAGATTATGTTGTCATAGACTGAGGGCTTTAAGCCTTCACGTCTTGTTGCTGGGGCTTGAAACCCAGTAGTTGTTATTGCCATTTTTGCTCCTTTTATGCAATTTAAGAGCAATTTATCATTTGTGGCTGTGTCAAATCTACCCAATTTTGAGAAAATCAAAAAGAAAATTTAGTGTGTTTTAAAAAAGTGAGCCCTAAAAGATAGGGCTTTATTTAATTGTCTTGAGAGTTTTTAGTAGAAATGTATGTGCCCTTAGTAGCCTGAGCAAATTTATTTCTAGTTAGTCTATTTACTGCCTTAGCTTTTACGCCGTCGCTTATGTCTTTGTTTAATAACACTTTCTTAACTAAGTCTGCTTTATTGTTGCTTGCATCTATCGCATCAAGTAGTTTTAGCTTTGGATTTTCAAACTTCATAGGCTCTTTTAAGTTTCTATCAGAATAAAAGGTTATAATGTTGTCAAGGCTGCCACTTGGGCTTAACCCCTTTTTCGTGGCTGGGCGAAGGTCATTAGTAATTGAGGACACGTCTTGGCTTTTGCCAAGCGGCAACCCTCTCCCTTCGCCATTTTTATTACTAACTACTAGCTTAAACCTGACGCCTTTATCATCTTCCCACTCATAAATACGAGCATTTTTCTTATTTACAAATGGCTCTTTGTGTTCTTTAATAAAATTACGCACATTTTCACCCAAATTTAGCAATTCCTCTTTCGTAACAAAGCCGGCCTTATTTTCATCATCTAAGTGCCTGATGCTTATATGCTTCGCTCCTTTACCAATATTGCCTCGTTCGTATTTGATAGCATCATTTATGTTGTCTAAGTCTTGCTTTATTTGTATAGCGTTCTTACCATTATATGTGACATTATAGATGCCTCGTTTTTCTTGCTTAGCGAGTTTATCGGCTCCTGCATCATCTACTATCTTTTTTATCTCTTTGCTTGGCTTTTTAGATATGCTTAGTATCTTATTATAAAGCTCAGGGCTTACTCTTTTTACTCCCTCGGCTGTTATCTTTGATCCAAACAACGCATATATAAAACCTTTTGCAAACTCTTCAGGGCTTACATTGCCGTTTTCGTCTGTGCCGTTTGCTGTGCCGCCAAGTAAGCCACTTGCGATATGTGGGTTTGCGTTGATAGTTCTGCCACCTTTTGGGTTATATAAGCTTCCAAATTCTCGCTCAAAGTCTTCCATATCAGCATATTCACTGGCTTTTTTATACTCATAGCCTAGTGCATTACTGCTTTCAAGATCAGATTTTAGTTTATTAAAAGTAGCCTCATCCATCTTTCCAGCTCTTATCTTTGCAACGTCAGCTTTTGTAGTTAAAAAATCTGCCTTATAGTTTTTTTCATAACCTGCTGGAGTTAGCTTATACTCCCAGCCGCCAACTCCGTCGTTACTCTCAATATTTCTATCAGCTATTCTATTTCTGCCATATTTTGCATTTTTAGCCAATATATTTTCTCTATCGCTTAAAAACTTATCCACATCATATTCATTTAAAAGCTTTTTAAACTCTTCTTGTGCTTGTTTTGGTATAATAGACCCATTAGAGCTAGAGAACGTGCTTTTTGCACCAGCCGTCGGTCCGACCTGATTATTATCAGCACGTTGGAGTGTAGGATATGGCGACCCTACCTTTAGCTCTTTCTCGTTGGCTTTTCTTAGCCTACCCATTTCATTTTTATTTGTGCTTTTAGACAAGTGCCCAACATGACCGCTTTCCTTTACTATACCAAGTTTCCCTACGCTCCCATCTTCTAAAACTTTAACTATTAAAGCCATGTCTGGACGATTATTTTTAAAGAAGTGAGTTGGGTTATTTTTTATCTCTTTTAGCAGTCTATACACATCGCTTGGCTTTTTAAAAAATTCAGGGTGTTTATTTTGCAAGATAAATAAATTTGCACTAAGCTCGTTATTGTTTATTTCTGATAGTTCCCTCACCCAGTCATCCACGCTAACTTTTACATTTAAATTACTCTTTGGCGCTGGACTTTCTTTTGTGATAAAATTATCCCCTTTTATTTCTGCGTTTTTAGGGTTGCCTTCTGCGGCGTCCATTTTTATTAGCTCACTTTTTGCCTGCTCTTTTTTAGCCATAAAATCATCAATTAAACTCCTTATCTCTTTGCTTTGTGCCTGAGTAAGTAGATCAAATCTATCTTTTATTGGTATAGCTTCGTTTTTCATTATATCGGTTAAAGCGTCAGACGTAGTTTTTGCTTTTAAAAATGCCTCAGCATATAAATTCTTTTTACCCGCTTGTTTGCCTATTAGTGGGATATGTTTTGCCAAGCGTTCAAAACTTCTTGCTACAAATGCCATAGCTACTTTGCCGCTAAAGCTTGTGGCTATACTTCCACCTTGGCTCTTTGTCTTTAGCCCTGCATCTATTGCGTCAATTATGCCTTTTGTGTTTGGGCGAAATTTTGCATCATCAAATAGTGCTTTTTGTAAAGTTTTTGCTTCATCACTTACAAATTTAGCGTCGCTTAGTTTTTCTGCTACCGCAATAGGATTAAACCCTTTTCTATTCATACCAAGATCAGCTAATTCATCTTTGATAGTGTTTCTAATGTATGCTTTTTCTATCTCACTTATTTGTTCTTTACTAAGGCCTTTTGTCGCCTTAGCCCAAACATCGTTATTCTTATTTATTAACTCACCCATTTTGCTAAAGCTAAAATCATCATTTAAAAGATCGTTGTTTTTATTAAAAATTCTGGTATCTTTTAGTGCTTTCATTTGAGCATATTTATCATCTTGTTCTTTTAATAGTGCTCTTAATATTCCATCATCACCAAGAGAGCTAAACATACTATCATCTAACACCTCCTTTAAGGTTCTTGCTTGTTGCTCGCCTGTATAATCTGAGTTTCTTATTGCTTTATTGAGATAACGCCTAACATCAAACGCTTTATTAATATTAAACCCCTCTTGCGCCATTTGGTCTAAGGCTATACGCATTTTATCTCTATCCTCTACTTTTGCGTAATTAGCCACAATGCTGTTTATTGTATCGTCCAACCCCTTTTTATCTATTTGTAGTGGGCTATCTCCTGCAACTCGTTTAAAGGCATCCACTACCTGATTATAATCGCTCTTTGTAGCATTTACGTAACTACCTAAAATTTCACTTACTAGAGCCTTGTCTTGATCATCTAGCTTTCTAAAGCTTTCAGGGTTTATCCTAAAGTTTTTATCAATGCCAGCTGCTTCTAATCTCCTTTGTGCTTGGTCATCAATTATTTTTATAGCTTTATTTCGCACCAAGTCATCACTGCCTATTACATCTGCAATAGTTTTCATTTCGCTAGGATCAGCAAAGGCATTATTTAGTGCGATCTCTTGCTCTTTTGTGATTTGTGGGTCAAGTGTGCCTTTGGCTTTATTCTCTACGTATTCGCCAGCCTTTGTGACTTTATCTTTTACCCAAGGGCTACTTGTTCTGTTGGCATAATCATCTGCATAAGCCTTTGCTTTCAGCCCTAAAGTGTTTATATCATTTAACTCTATTTTATTGTTGGCTAAATAAGCCTCTTTTTCAGCCAGCTCTTCAGGCGACAAGACTGCATCTGCTGCTTTAATACTCCTTGTTATATCTCCCATTGCTGGTGCGTGAT
This sequence comes from Campylobacter concisus, assembly GCF_902460845.1. NCBI lineage: Bacteria > Pseudomonadati > Campylobacterota > Epsilonproteobacteria > Campylobacterales > Campylobacteraceae > Campylobacter > Campylobacter concisus. The sequence continues at coordinate 28,902 of NZ_CABPVS010000003.1, forward strand.
TTGAGCTTGTTACATCACCTAATAGCGGGGTATTATTTATTGCATTTGTAACTTTTTGTTTTATACTTACATCTTTTATTTCATTGCCAAGGCTATCTTTTAATGTTTTGCTCTTGTTAATTACATCGCCTGCTTTATTTATTAGTGCTTTGCCGCCTTTAGCTACTGCATAACCTACACCATCGCCTAATACACTAAGTCCTGCGTTTTCTAACATTAAATTTGCAAGTGTTCCGGTATCTACGTTTTGCCCAGTATCATTTGCGTTGCCCACATAATCCCCTGCTGCACCAAGCGCAGAGCCAGTCGCTCCACCTACCATTACCGGCAATAAACTACTTCCGCCAGTAACTGGCGCTAAAAGCGCTCCCCCTATGCCTGCAGCAATAGCCCCTTTGTTCGCCTTTGTGCTATGCCAAAGGTCTTTTAATATACCTTGGTCTAAATCTACAAGCTCTCCAGCTTTGTTTTTAAAAAGGACATTGCCGTCAGCATTTACAAGGCTACCTTTGCCTTGTCTTTTTAGCTCAGCTGATATTTGTTTTAATGCATCAACCCCTTTTTGATCTACCTTTGCTTTATCGCCAAAAAACTTTTGCGTTAGTGGCACTTGTGCGTCAAATTGCGCCCTGATACTATTTATTGCATCCACCATTTCTGCGTTATTGTCAGCGTTGGCTTCCCTTATTCGGTTGTCATAGCGATCGTCTGGGTCGCTAAAATAGTTTGTCATTGATCGTTTTAGCTCATTTGCTTGGGTATTTATCCCTAGCGCCTTTTTATCATTTACAAAGGTATCGTGGTTTTTTAGTTGATTAAATTGCATTTTTGTCCTTTTAATATTCGCTCACATTGTTGTAATCTTTAGTGCTTTTATTGGCACTTTTATTAAAAAACTTGTCTAATCTCTTATTTACTTCATTAGCCTCATCTATTTCTTTTTGGTATCGCTGTTTTGCATATTGGTTACTTACACTATCTCTTTTTAGCTCCAGCTCTTTTATGGCAGCAGGTATTGTTATCCCTTGTAGTTTTTGAGCTTGAGAAAACTTGTCGTTATCGGCAATGACACTATCAAGCTCTACTTTAAATTTCTTGTCAAAATCTTTTCTTTCAGCGTCAGCTCTGCCAACTCTCATGTTTTGAAAGCCTAAGTTGTTTAACGTTGCTAAGATAGCTTCGGCTGCTTTCTTATCTGCTCCTCCTCCCATTAGCGCATTTATATTGTCGCCAATTTTATCAAGCCAGCCGTCGTAATCATCTAGTTTTTTATCCTCTGGGATTTGACTTAGTTGTTCCTTTAACACTGCTATTGTTTTTATGGTGTTGCTTTGTGCGAGGTTCGCATCTAGTGCTTTTTTCTCAGCCAGTGCTTTATTTATTGCAGTGACGGCGGCTTTTGGGTTTGTTTTATATTGAGCCACCAGTGTTTTTACAAATTTATCTTTATTTATCGTTCCGTCAGGGTTTAGCGCCCCATATTGTCCTGCTAAAAAAGCATTGTCTGAATTTGCCTCTGCAAGTGCGATTACTTCATCTTCATTTGCTTGCATTTTTATTTTTAGGTCTATATCTTTTTGCTCCTGCGACGCCTGCCTTGCTGCTTGTCTATCTAGTAGCATTTGGTTTTTGTACCATTGATTAAAGGCTCTGCTTTCATTGGTTGCGTCTATTTGAGCGTTAATTTGTTTCTCTCTTATACCAAGCTCATCACGCTTTAACCCTTGAGTTATAGCGTTATTGTTTGCTGTTTCAGTTTCGGTTGTTGTGTGATGGCGAATATCTTCATTTAGTTTATTTATGTTGTGTTGCTCAGTTGCTAAATTTGATCTATTCTCCTCTGCTAATTTCTGCTTAGTGAAGTTGTTTCTTACGCTGTCTTGGTAAATATCCCATAATGCTCTGCCAGTAGCACCCACTGCGTCTATTGTGTTCGTGTTATAGTTAAAATCTACCTTGTTGGGGTTAAAATATGGCATTTTTGCTCCTTTTTGTGAGGCTTAAATTAATAAGCCTCATCCTCTTGTTGTTTATGAAAGTTTGATGCGTTCCAAGCATTGACTAAATTTTGGTTTGCCTGATTTTCTCTTTGCAATTGCCTTTGTGAAAGCATCTTGTTAAAGTCGTAAGCATCTTTATTTAGATTAAATGCTTTTTTCGCCATTTTGCTTTGATTATAAGCGCTCCATAACGCACCACCAGTTCCTAAAGCTGTTAGCCAGTTAGGTGTGCCACCTACACCGTTTTTATCTCCACCACTTGAACCGCCAAGCCAGCTAAAAATATTTCCAAGTACGCCATTTTCAGTTCCTACCATTTTATACTCCTTATAGCCCGGCTAATTTCAAAAGCTCTGCGCCATACTCTACGTCGCTCACGTTCTCGCCTTTTTTTGCTCTATCAAACGCCGATAGCTCACTGCTTGCATTTGAGCCACTTAAAATTTCGTCTGGCTTTTCTTTGCTTTTTGCCACATTGATCATTCCCATTGCGACTGCTTTCCAACCCACATAATTTTCGCCAAGTAGATCACTCATGCCGTGAGCTTTTGCAAACTCTGCTAGATCATCAGGGCGTATTGTTGGGTAGTCTTTTTTAAACTCTGCTAGGTTTTTGTCAAAGACTGCTTGTCGCCTTGCCTCCTCTGCTTGTGCTGCCTGAGCTTGTGAGATTTGATCCATTTGGTTTTTCAGCTCGCTTAAATTGCCTAGCCCTAAGCTTTCAAGTAGTGCTTGTTTTTCAGGGTCAAGCTGTGGCTGTGCTGGCTCTTGTGTTTGTTCTTTTGCAGCCATCGCCTCAGCCATTGCTTGTTTAATAGCCTCTATGCTAAGCTCCTCTTTTTTTGGCTCTTCTGTTGCTACTGGTTGCTCTGCTGGCTGTTCTTGTGGTTCTTGTGCCACTTCGTTTGTTTCAGGCTCTACCTGCTCGTCACCATTTACGATACTTACCAATTCGTTTAGTGCTTCTTGCTCTGTCATTTATTACTCCTCTTTGTAATTTTCAAAAAAACTTAAAAGGCTTTCGAGTGTTTTAATATTCTCAATCGCCCTTAACCTTATTTCATCGCTGTTCTTTTCATTTTGGCTAGCGGTCACACTTGCCGCATAAAGCCCTAATAGATATTCTGAAAAATCCCTAAATGCTTGGCATTGCGTCAGCTGGTAAAGCTCCTGCTTCTGCGATAGGCTCTGCCACGCTTGGTAAAATAGCCTGTGGCTTAAGTTGTTTAGCAAGCTCACTCTCCTTTCCGATAAAATTCTCTGGGTCTTTTATGCCATATAGTGGCAATAGCTCTAATAGGATTTTCTCGTTTGCTTCTTTCATTCTATTTGCACCATCGCCGTCCCCAAGTTGTAAGCACATACCGAATTGAGCTGATATAATCCCGCTAGCATCCATTAGACTTTTCTTTTGCACCTCTTTGTTTAATGCGCCTATCCCAGTGTTTAGGTTTATGTTAAAGCTCGGTGCTTCACCACGATTAAACCCTGCAAAAAATAATGGATCGCCATATTTCCAAACTAAAAATGCAAGGCGTTCAAATATAGGCTCAAAAAAGGTCTCATTGTAGGTTCTTATATACCCTTGAAGCCTTACGCTACCCTCATTTGCCATAATTGACGCCATTGTTGCTGTTTCTTGCCTAGTTGTTGGTGCTCCGTTTTGCTGTGGGCTTACTCCGCTTACTTCGCTCATCTCCTGCTCGATCACTTGAAGTGTAGCCATTGAAGCGTTGATGTCGCCAGGCGGTATTATCTTGATGTCTGCTGGGCTATCAGTAAAAATCGCACCACTTGGGCGCTCTAAATCAGCCCTTGATATACTTGCACTTCGGTTAAAAATGATCTTTGGCGTTGCTTGGTTTCTTGTTACGTCCGTAATTGAGTTTCTGATCGCATTTAGCTCATCTTGTAAAGGCAAAAGCGAAGCAAGAGCAGGCTCGCCATAAGCGCAAACAAACATTTTATCGGTATTGCGTTTTGTTTGTGGCAGCATATAGCCAAAAATAAATGGCTGTCCGTCTTTTAGTTCTACTTTATCTCTTAGTAGTTCGCTATTGTAAAGCGTGCTAACGCTCCATTTCTCATCGTTTAGTTCGTATATCTCATTTAGGCAAATTCTCTTATAAGGTCTATTCTCGCTTAGATCAATTTGCTTAAATGTTTTATTTTTGATTAGCTTTTTGATGTCGTTTGTTGTAAGGTAAATTCTGTGCACGATATAGCGGATGTCGTCTGTATTTTTTGCATCAGGATCAAAATAGATGTCGTTTATGTCTACTTCCTCTATCTTTGCTTCATCTTTCCCCCAAAACACTTTTACTACCGAGCTAGGGCTAAAAGCAGCTTTTAAGAAGATAGGTGAAAAAATCTTATACAAATTTATCTTGTCGCAATAGAAATTTAGCGCCTCTTGCCACTTGTTGATCACGTCATGTGTTGAGTTTACATAAGGCTCTAGCTTGGCAAATGTGTCATTGTTGAAATATGTTTCGGTTAGGCCGTCATATATCCTTTTTGCTTTTGAATTTAGCTTTGGTGTGTAGTTTTTGCTCTTGCTTCTCTCTTTTAGGCTGTTATACTGCTTGCTTTCTAACACAAGCAAATAAGCGTCATTTAGCTTGTCAAAAAATGGTTTATACTCCGCATATCCGTTGTATGCTGTCTGCACTAACTCCTCGAGGTAGCTTATTCTTTCATCGTTTGTCATTTTCGTGTCCTAATCTGTAAATTGTGCTTATGCTGATATTTGTTAGCTCGCTCACTCTTTTTTTACTCACCCCTTTTTCTTTCAGGGCTTTAGCAAGACAGATTTTGGCTTGTTTTGTAGGGATAAACTTTGCCCCCTTAAGCCACTCGCAAATCATCACACAAAAGCAAAGACGCAAAGCCTCATCATCAAGTGTTGCCACCTTTCTAATTAGTTCTACGTCGATACTTTCTGAAATATACTCGATTTGTTTTCTCAAATCTACCCAATTTTGACACTCTTTCACCAAATGCCTCCGTCATCGTAGTTGATTGTGTTAATCTTTGCTGGTAGTGGATCAAAAAACGTCAAAGCTAAAGCATCCGCCAAGTCAGGGCTAAAGCCAAACTCTTTTTTGATATTCTCTTTTGGCAAGAGTAAATATCGCTCTTTCTTGTCGTAATAAAAACTAATAGTGCTAAGTTGTTTTTTGAGTTTGTCATTTGGCACGATGCTAAGCAGTCTAAATTTCTCTTTGAGTGTAAAATAAGCCTCCGCTCTTTTGTTTGCGTAAAGTTTTTCATTTGTTGCTTTGTATGAAAATTTAGCCTCTCTAACTATCCCACGCAAGCCAAAATCAACCAAAGTATCAAATACTCCAGCCCCAACTCCAACGCTATCAATAAAAATAGCGCTTGGCTTCTCTTCACTTCTCTCATATATACCAAAAATTTCTCTTGCTAAAGCTGTAACACTATCAAGCCTAAAAGTGAAAAAGTTTGTAACGCCATATCCTTGCCTAATACAAAGCACGCTTTCATCATCGCCCTCGCGTGCCACATCTAAGCCCCAGACAATGCTGGTTTTTTCGTTTGGCATCTGAGTGCTAAAGGCATTTTCAATTAGAGCAAGATTAAAAAGCACGTTTGAGGTTGTGTCTAAAAACTCGCCGTATATCTCTTGGCGTACTACGTCGCTATCTATACCGCCAAGTTCTGCCACCATTTCGTCTATTTGTTCTTTTTTTAGCAGTGGGTTGTTAAAACTTGATATTTGAAAATTTACCCAGTCTTTCTCGCCGCTCATTCCACGTTTGGCAAGGTCATAAAAGCGGTTTTTGCCTTTTGGCACGCCACCTATAAACGCTCTTGATTTTGGGTTATCTAGTAGCATTGCTCTTATGGCGTTGTCCCAAAGATAGGCATCTTTTAAAATAATGCCGGCTTCGTTTAGGATCACTATATCGTAGCCAAAGCCCTCAATATTTTCTGGACGTTCTGCGCTTCTCATATCAAGGTAGCCCTCGCCGATGCTTAGCTTTTTATCTTGTGCGTGAAATTTATAAAGCTCTTTTGGTAGAGCCTTTAGCTCAGGCAAAAAATAACGCTCGTAATATCTTTGTAGGTTTGATGTGATAGTATCTACCCAAAGCACTTTTTTACCCTCGAGCAGCCACTCGATAGTAGCGTTTGCTATGCCTTTGGTAAATCCCACACGGCGTCCTTTCTCTATCGTTGTAAAGCGTGCGGTATTCTCAAAAAAAACTTCCTTTTGCCACGGCGTATAGGTTAGGCTCAGAGTTGCTTCACTCATCACCTTTTAGCTCCTTTCGCTCGATTATGATCTTTTGTTCGCTTTGCACGTTTGCATTATTGATCTGTGTTGCAGCAACTCTTTGATTAACCCCAAGCGTTAAACTAGCCTTATCAATCATATCTTGCAGTGTTTTATAGTCGTTTGCATTAAGCTCTACTGGTTCGAAATTTTGTACTCCATCGCCCACACCAACTTTTTCAAATTTAGTATTTTTATCTAACATGTCCATCACTCGATTAAGATTTTTTTGAGTAGCATTAAATATTAATCCGCGATTATATGCTTCATCTTTAGCAGTGCTCAAAATACTGCTCATTTCTATTTCTGATTTTTGAGTTTGTGCCGATAACAGCGTTATTTGAGCTTCAACTAAATGCTCATTTTTTGGCGTTAATCCTTTGAGTAAATTGGCCACAGTGCCATTTGATACGCTATGTTTTTTTGCTAGCTCCCTTTGTGAAAATTTGCCCGTATGAAAGTCAGCTAAAATTTTCTCTTTTATCGCCTCTGTTATCTTCGCCATTAATAAATCCTAAACTCGCCCTCTATTACTCCAAGGGCTATTTTTCTCTCTAGTAGTTTTCGCTTTATCTTGAAAACGTCCGTTTGCATTCCTTTTACGTCCTCTATTATCCGCTTGCCATTTTTTAGGCGGTATGTAAAATCTGCTATGTATCTGATCTCGCGTACGGTTCTAAAGCCTTGCTTGGTTGTTTTATCTGCTATTGTGTAGCTTGGCGTTAGCACAAACGGCACTTGGCGGTTTAGCTCACTTATTTCGCCTGCTCTTTGCATAATTTCTAGCTCTTGGTTACGTCGCCACTCTTTGGCACTATCAAAGCCTTTGGTCTTGCGGTTGTGGTATTTGTTTCTAACATTCACCGAAACATTGCCAATTCTCATCAGCTACCTCCTCGTATTTTTCTATGCTTTCATGCTTGTGTGCGTGACACCATTGATGGCACTCTCTACAAACGGCTATTTGCTTACTATCGTCCTTGTCTGCTCCAAAACTGCCATATCTTACGTGGTGGCATTCTATGCTTTGTTGTTTCTCACATATTTGGCAAAGTGGGTATGCTTCAAGTAGTCTTAGCTGATAGGTTCTATTTTTGCTTTTAGTTAGCCTCAAAATAGCCCCTTTGTATCATCGCTCTTGTGCTTCTCGTTCCACTTTCTCATTATCTCAAGCACTCCGCTTGCATCCTTACGGCTTATCTCAAAGCTATCAAGTATCTTTTTGTTTTCGTCCGCTACCTTTGCGATTATGCTAGCTCCGCTTTCGGCTATTGTGATATATACGGCTTTCATCTGCTCTCCAAATAACGCTCAAATATCTTTTTGCCTATCTCATAATCAACTTCATTTCTTATAGCCTGGCGTTTATTTGTTATATTAAACTCGCTCAAGTCAAGGTCTTTAAAGTCGCCTATTTTAACTTTCTCTATGATCCTGAATTTATCATTACTTAAAAAAAATAGATCAAGATTAGCCCAAAAATAATGCCTACCTATCTCAGCGGTCGGCTTTATGAGCGGCTCGTAATATGGCACTACATTTTCAACTACAAAAGCTTTTTTACAAAACGTCTTAAGATACGATATAAGTTCATAAAGCCTAAAATCAGGCAAAACTCTCGTTGCCTCATTGCGTGAGTTATTACAAAAATTTAATCTGCTGTGACTTTGACACGGAGGGCTAGCCCATATAAAATCAAAATCTAAATAATTTTTAGCAGCGTAGCCCCAAGCGTCGCCTACTATTACGTTGTCATTTGGATAGCGTTTTGCATAAGCCTTTGCTATTTCAGGGTCAAACTCAACGGCTGTTACTTCTATGCTTATGCCTTTTTCTCTTGCTACTTCGTCCCAATACTTGCGGTTACCACCAAGCCCTGCAAAAAGATTTAAAACTTTGATCACGCCCCAATCCTTTTTATCACGCCCGTCAATATCGCCTTAATAGGTGATTTTTGCTCAGTTAGGGCTTTAAATTTAGCCGCGCCCATAAACTTGCCGTCGTTAGCTCCACCGATAAAATATACTGGCTCGTTTCCGCCTACACCGTTAAAGCCGTTATTCGCCTCGCTCTCGCCGATTAGATAATCAGGACAAATTTGCGGGGTTTTCGCGTAAATCTTGTAAAGCTTGGCGAAGTCCCACTTTTTAAAATTCTCCCAGTCTTGTCCTCCTAGGTTGCAAACCTTTACCCAGCCGCCCCTAGCGCGCACTACTGACATTATCGCGCCGTCTTTAAAGCACACGCTACGATAAGGTCCGTATCGTCCTATCGCGTAAACCAGCTCGTCTAACGCTTTTTGCGCTTTGTCGCCCTCGTCTCCGTTAAGTGCTTCTAAGATTTCCGCCGATGTAGGCATCGTAGGATATTTTCGCGTTTGTCTGACTAGTTTTAGCGCCGCGGCTAATTCGCTCGCCTCGTAGTCCATTAAGTCCTCGAAATAAAGTGCGATAACCGCTGGGCTAAGATCAGCCTTGTAGTATTCGACTATCGGCATAAATACGTCATAAAACTCATTTGTCGTCATAATTTCCTCCTACTCTGTGACCTTGACCGCTAGCTATTAGCTGGGCTTCAAATTCTCTAAAAGCTCGCATTGTGTTGAGCGTGCCTTGATTTAGTCCGTGTGGATTTGTTGCGGCATTGTTCGGCACGTTTCGCCCGCTACCCCCTTGCGTCTTGGGCTTAAATACCCCTTGCCACTCGTTACGCATTGCTTCTCTTAGGCACTCGTTTACGTCTATGCCCTCACTCGCCCACTTAGCCCACTCGCTAAATTTCATCTCGATACCCTCAGTGCTTAGTTTTTCTCGTCGCTCTTTCTTGTAGGCTAGATATTTTTGCCATAGGTTTGGATCGATGAAGTCAGGCAGTGAAACACCCTTAGGGGGTAGGGGGTTAATTGACGGTTCTTTGATGGTTCTACTGACGGTTCTATTGGTGGTTATATTAATAGGGGTGACACCCTTGTCACTACACGGTGTCACGCTTGTCACCCTAGGGGTGTCATCTATGTCACTAGGTAGTGTCACGCTTGTCACCCTCTCTTTTTCGTTTGTCACCCTAGGGTGCGTCTGTGTCACCCTATCGTTTTCACTTAAAATTTTGTATAGATTTGCACTGCTTGTTCCGTCTTTTAATTCTCTTTTTTCTTTTTTTAAAAATCCAAGCTCAGCCAACTTTTCAACTGCTCTTATTGCTGTTCTTTTTGATTTTGATATTTTTTTAGCTAAAACTTCATAGCTAGGGTAGCAATAGCCCTCATCATCTGAAAAGTCAGCCAAAGCCATAAGTGTCAGTTTTGCAGTGCTATCATCGATCTCCATATTCCAAACTTGGCTCATTATCCTTATGCTCATCTAAACCCCCTTTTAAATTTCTATACCGCTTTGAGCTCCTAGACTGCTTATATATTCGGTTCTAGGTTCGTATTTGCTCTTTTTTAGTATTGCATTGATTTTTACTTTGCTTACTCTAGGCGCGTGTCTAGCACTAAATTTAGCCTTAACCGTTTGTAAGTCTAAACGATAACCGCAGGCACACTCCATTCTCACTGGATAATCCATTTTTAAAAACATTGATTCTTCTTTACATTTAGGACAAGCTCTTGGGCTACCTAGTTCAGGGTAAATAGCTAGTTGGTCTTTTAAATTTAGAAATATCTCGTTAAAAAACTCGGTTTTTCGCTTTTCTATCTTGTACCAAAACATATCGCGCCTTTGTCCTACTGGGACGTTCAAGCTTTCATATAAGCTCCAGCCACCTTTGCGACGTTGATTGCAAAAGTGGCGACACACATCTTTAAAGTGTTTCTTTTCGTATTGGTTTTCGTAAAGTCCGCCATGTTTGGCATAAATGCGAAAATTAGGCGTATCTTTGCCTTGCTTGCCTACAAAATTTTCTACGCAGTTCTTGTGGCGTGACACAAAACGCACATTTGAGGGCTCATAATCTCCGTCTGGGTCTATGCGATCTATCGTGAGCCCCTCGCGCCCTTTGTTTTCTTTAAGTGCAAAAAGATAAAAGCTAGTTGGGTTATTCATCCACTCCTCGCAGATTTTTATACCTCTAGCACCATAAAATTTGTAGTCTTTGTTTTTAGGATCGTTGCAACGCCTCTTCATATCTGATAGTCGGCTGCGTTCTCTTAAAATTTGCTCTTTGCTAAAGTCACTTAAATCCATATTTTCATATCCTAAAGTTGAAGTAATTTATCAACTCAAACAAGATGACGCCAGCTACAAACGATGTGATCACAAGCTCTATACTAGGCATTACGCTATCCTTTCAGTGGGTTTTAATATCGATGTGCTACACCCACTTATTGCGTCTTTTTTGGAGCCAACTTCGATTAAATAGCCACGCTCTACTAGCTCATTTACACGTCCACAAACGCTGTTTATCGCTACGTTATACCAGCGTGCTATTTCTTGCCTTGTCGCACCCTCTTTGTGCTCACAAAACATTTCATATACGGCTCTACGTTTGCCGCTTAGCTCTGGCTTTAGTTTGTTGTATGCCTCTAGGCTATTGTTTGCGATCATTACACGCTCCTTAAGTTATCTTTCATATAAGCCCTTTTAAAATTTTCTAAGCGACCAAGCCAAGAAATCCACAAAAAGGACTTATATGACAGATAAAGAGATAGTTTTAGAACTCACAAAAGCTTTACTAGAAAAGCAATCGCCAGCAAGTGGTATTTTTGTTGATCCCGCCAAATACAGCGAAGCAGTAGCCGAGATTTTTAACACCATCGCTGAAAATATTAAGCCTGCTCTAGACAAGCTTAAAGATCATAATTAGCTCTCATAGAGCAGTAACTAGCCAACATTTTTACCATCTTGGCTTGGTCGTCTATAGGAAGTTTGTTAAGCTCTTTAAGCATCTTTTTAAGTGACTTTCTAAAATCTTTCTCTTTCTTTTCTTCTACTTCACTCATTTTTTGATCTCCTTAATATTTTTGTTGTTATAATTTCCCAAAGGATTATTGATGTTTGAAACACTAGATACACTCCTTAAAGTGCTTATCCTTAATGGCTTTACTCTCTTATCCATTGTTCTTATCATTGGCTCTATTTTTTTATCAGGTGTTGTTTTTGGTGTTTTGATAAATAGACATTTTGGCACTAAACCTTTTTTTAAAAAAGGCAAATGCAAGGGCGACCATAAGTGCTTAATGTTAGAAAAAAGGTTGTAGTTAGCCATTTTTAGCCTTTTGAGATTTTTCTTTTAACCTTTGAGTTCTATACCAGCCGTTTTTTACTTCCTCCCAAAAAGTCGGTTTTATGCTATCCTCGACATACATAGCTGTTATTTTTTCTCTCTTAGGGCTAAAATAGCCATACTTTATTCCTTTGACAGAAACCTCTTTACTGTAATGTTTTCTTAATATTTGTGTAAATTTTTTAGTTGTCATAATGAAAGTATAGCTATACTATTCTTAAAAAGTTATTAATAGTATAGTATTGCTATATTAAATTATTTTTAAAAAAGGATATAATTACTATACATTTTTACTTTGGAGGATAGCATGGAATACAAACTCAATAAGCCACTATTAAAAAAAGTTCTAAAGGAAAAGAAAATATCTTATGCAAAATTAGCAGAGATACTTACAAAAGCCGGGTATGAAATATCAGAAAGCGGTATAAAATTTTGGTTTAAAGACGATAAAAACAAGCCCGAAATAGAAAAAGCACAAGCAATGTGCGAGCTATTAGGCATTCCAACAAATGACTTAATTTTACAAGACTTATTTCAGATCGTCCCACCAGATAAAGAAGCTGGAAATAGAGAAAACAATAGCGATACCGTCTATGTTCCGTTTTATAAAGACGGGGTGGTTTCTGCAGGTCGTGGTGCTGAAAACGACGATTTTGGTGAACCTGAATTGCTACCTTTTAACCCAAATGATTTAAAGATTATGTTTAATGTAAGCCCTCACGCAAAATTAGGTATTGTCCCTTGTTTTGGTAACTCAATGGAGCCGACTATTAAAGAAAGCGACTTGGTTGTTTTTTGCGATGATATAAACCAAATAGAGGGCGCTATTTATGTTTGCAAATATGAAAACGAAATATTTATAAAAAGAATAAAAAAACGTCCTACATTGGCGTTAATAAGTGACAATAAGGACTACGAGCCAATAATTATCGAGGAAGAGTTAAACGTCGAAATTTTAGGGCGTGTTGTTGGTTGTTATGCAATAAACTCTAAAAGGATATAGTAAGTCCATTGCGAAGTATATAAAGGGCTAACGTTTGAGGATTATGGGATAAAGTAGACGCGTAGTCGGCAGCTACTCCATAAATTCAAAGAGGTTAGGGGAAGGCTTGATCTGAAAAAGTGTGTATCGTATTGAGCCTGCTTTTAAAGAAAAGATCAATTTCAGCTCAATATGGTATATTTTTTGCTAAAATATGTACAAAAATAGTTATTTTCTTAATATAATGCACGATTTTTTTAACAGTTCTTTTAAAATTTTATACTTTATAAACCATAAATTAGACACAACATGTCTTAAAAATTTAATATAATTTCATTGATTTTTTATCGAAAGGAGCAAAAATGAAAGCAATGGATGTTGCAAGATATATATTGACTAAATGCAACAAAGAAGGACAGCCTATTAGCAATTTACAGCTTCAAAAAATGCTCTATTACATACAGTACGAGTTTTTAAGGGAAACAGGCGAGCCTCTTTTTGAAGACGATTTTGAGGCATGGAAATTTGGCCCTGTGGTCCCCACAGTATATTATGAATACTCCCATATGGGGGCATTTAGAATAGGAGCGGATTATAAAGACTACGATAAAATTTTAAGCGACCTTTTGCCTAATAATATCCAGCGACTTAATGGCATAATAGAAGAAAAAAGAGACATAAATGCTTGGCAACTTGTGGATAGCACCCATAAAAAAGGGAAAGCTTGGGATATTGTCTTTGCAAACGGGGAAGGGCTTGGCGGCACTATAAGCAAGGAATGCATTTATGAAAATGCTTTCTGAGCTAGATCCGTCTTTAGACCAGAGCCATATAGTTATAAAAAATGTTTTATGTTCGTTCTCCAAACAAAGAAACAATAGAGCAAAAAGTAGTATGTCGAAACTATATAGAGTTAATATTGTAAAGCTACAAAGAATTTATCAAAACAATTTTAGGCATCAATATTCAAAACTTTTTCTCATAATATCAACCATAGATAAACACCTAACCCTCAATACTACCGACCTATTGCAGACAATGGATGAATTTATAGATTATATAAAAAGAAATGAGTCGGCTTATAGTATCAATTTTAAAAAAGATATTTACAAGTTATACGATCATGTAGTATTGGAAATATTGCAGATAAGATATATGGGCGAAATCGAAAACAAAGGAGACGCCAACAATGCTATTGCGATGAAAGAACTAAAACATGCGAAGTCTTTAGCTGAAGCCGCTAGCAATAACGCAAACAAAGCAACCGATAAATTAAGCAATATGCAAAAGGAGTATATCGCTATTTTAGGTATATTTGCTGCAATTATCCTTGCTTTTGTAAGTGGGCTAGTTTTCTCAAATTCCGTTTTGCAAAATATAGATAAGGCAAGTATTTATAAGCTTTTGCTTATATCTATAATAATAGGCTTTTTTATAACAAATATTTTATTATTTTTATTTAATTTTGTAAAAAGCATAGTAAGAAATAATGAAAATAATAGCGCATTAGACCCACATATTTCATATTTTAATTTGGCTGCGATAATACTAATATTGGTGCTTTTTGCAGTATCTGTATCACATGAAAGTATTTATAAAAAATACGATAGCAACTCTACTATTAACGTTAATACCGCCAACATCAGCTTTAGCTCTAATCGTTAAGGTCGTTTCCGTCCACGACGGCGACACTATCACTGTGCTAAGCGGCAAAGAGCAAACAAAGGTCAGACTATACGGCATTGACGCTCCAGAGAAAAAGCAAGACTACGGACAAAAATCAAGGCAATTTTTAGCCAGCCTGATCGCAGGACAAGTTGTAGAAGTAGAGCCAAAGGGCAAAGATAGATATAAACGCACGCTAGGTATTATCCACTACAAAGATCAGGATATAAACGCTCAAATGGTGCTAAATGGCTACGCTTGGGCTTATGTAAAATACTCGAGAATGTATGTAGATCAAGAAAAAACGGCTCGTGAGAAAAAACTAGGGCTTTGGCAGAGTAGCGATCCTACTCCGCCATGGGAGTGGAGAAAAGGGCGATAAATTTTAATATAGTGGTCGTGGCTGAAAATAATATCCTTGCTGGTTTTGTTCCATCCTGCGTGCTGAATTATAATTCATCTCTCTTAGCTGATTAGCATAATCGTTTTGTTGGGCTGCACTTTGATTAAATCCATTGGTCCAACTTTGCATAGCGTCTAATACGCCATACCCGACCTGATTATTACGCTGCATTGCTTGAATATAATACTCCAGTTCTTGTTGCGTCATAGGATGAGAACAACCAGCTAAATTATCATAAAAATATTTTCTTAGCAGGTTTTCATTTTCTGATTGTATCAACTCATCAAAGTCATACTTAGACACCCACATCAGATCTCCGACCTCGCAACTTACTCCGACACTACTAAGATGTTGTATTATGTCGTCCGTTACTATAAACTGCTTTGTCTCTACCGGGATATAATAAGCCTTGTTATCGATGAAGGCCACATCCCTATTGTTTGGATTAAACACACACCCTGAAAATAAAAGCCCAACAAGGCATATAAAAGCGACATTTTTCATATTTAAATCCTAAATTCTACCACTTAGGCCTTTTAGTGCCTTTCTTGCCGGTGTATGGATTATAGTTGCCTTTTGACGAGTAGTTATTGGTTTGCGTATGGTCTCTGCTCGTTCTATGGTAGGATCTGACATAAGTCCCGTTTCTTTTATGATACCCGCCTACACTTTTTCCGTAGGCGAAGCTTTCCATAGAGCCCAATAGGCAAACTGCTAAGATTACAAATAATGTCCTTTTCATAAAACTCTCCCCTAAAAAATTTAACAAAAATTATACCACAAAATATATTTTAAAAAGTATAGCTACACTATTCTATTTTATATAAATTTAAGGATAGTTATACTATACTTCTATCATCGAAACAAAAAGCCTTAAAGCCCTGACAGACATCAGGCAGGAGCCCCACTCCTAGCTAGAGTTTAGCTGAAGCTACGCGGTAACCCGAGTATAGCGGACATAATGTTATACCCATCGCCAGCCCTGATTTAGGATAGTTTTTCACAGGGTTATCAATAAAACGAAAAACACTACTTTTTCTAATAAAAGCCTTGCTTGCTTGGAGTATGCGAAAGCCTGCTAACATTTTTCATATAAAAAATTTTCCTTTAAAAGTTGCTTTTTCAAGCTAAATTAATTTCTGACATCTAGACGGCGGTGGCGAGCAAGGTTTCTATTAGAAAAAGGAGCTAGAGATGAAAAAGCTAATTAAATTTTTTAGAGTGCTTTTTAGCAACGGCGGCGAGATCAAAAACATCGCCTATTTAAACATCAAAAGGAGTTAAAAATGAGTTTGAGCCATGACTTAGCGTGTGCTGAAAGCGACGTGGCACACATAAATTTAAATCAAGAGTTTGACCCACTAATAAGCGACATTGAAGCTGTATATAACAGCTATCGCTACACGTTTAAAAATGCCCTTGGCGAAGATAGTGGCGAAATAATTGATCTGCTTATTGAGTATTGCAAAGATGATATTTTTGCGTATTCGGCGCTTATTTATGTGTATTGCGTTGTAGCAGGGTTTAGCAAAGATAGCTTTATAAGCTACACAAATACTTACAAACAAACACTTAAAAAACTACGAGAGGAGGCAGAGAAAGATGCGATACTCCACACTAAAGAGGCTTGTTGAGTTCTACGGCAAGCCAAATATGACAATAGGCGAGTTTTTAGAGTTTATAAAAGGACTTAACAATGCTAACAAATAAACAATACCACGCACGCCCTGAAATATCAAAGAGTGACCTTGACCTACTAGCACGTAGCCCCTTGCATTTAAAAATGAAAAACGAGCTTAAAAGTGAACCTAGTGACACTTTAATTTTAGGCTCCGCCGTGCATAAGCTAGTGCTAGAAAGAGAAGACTTTTTAAACGAGTTTAAGATAGTTCCTGGAGCTGATAAACGCACCAAAGAGGGCAAAGCTATATATGAAGATTTTTTAAAAAAATTAGGCGAAAAAGCTCCAATAAAGTGGTCTACTATAAAAACAGCTTTAAAGATAGCAAAAAATGTTAATTCTATGCATGAAACAGCTGAATTTTTAAAAGACGGACTAGCCGAACAAAGCTATTTTAGCGAGATAAACGGCGTTGTGGTTAAATGTCGCCCTGATTTTTATAATGAGAAAATGGGAGCAGTGATCGATCTAAAAACAACTTCTGACGCTTCTGCTACTGGGTTTGCCAGATCGGTCGCTAGTTTTAATTACCACATACAAGCAGCGTTTTACAGCGATATTTTAAGAAGCTTAGGCAAAGAAGTAAATTACTTCTTGTTTATCGCCGTTGAAACGAAAGCCCCCTATTTTGTAGGTTTTTATGAGCTTGATACAGCAGCAATAGAGCAAGGACGGAAAGCATATCTTGAATTACTAGAGCTTTACAAATATTGCAAAGAACGTGACGAATGGTGGGGCTATGCAAAAAAAGACGGCGACAAGATAGAGGCGGTGCAAACTTTGAGCTTGCCAGCGTGGAAATTTTACGAACAGATAGCATAATTTAAAAGGATAACAAATGAACCAAATACAACCAAGAGAGCAACAAGCGAGGGCGTTAGTGGGCTCAAAAATGAACCAAATCTCAACCATAGTTGGAAATGATAAGGCTAAGGCTTCAATTTTTGCTAGTGCTATCGCAAATATGGCAAATGATTATGGATTAAGAAATTGCAGCGTTGAAAGCATAGTAAATACCGCAATGCAAATAGTCCAAATCGGTTTGCACCCGAATAAACTATTCGGGCAAGCTTACGTCGTGCCGTATAAGGGCGTCGCGCAACTGCAAATAGGCTATAAAGGGCTTATATCGCTAGGCTATCGCAACGGCTGGAAATTTAGAGCTGTGAGCGTGTATACGTGCGATAGGTTTAAACAAAATTTCGGCGGCATCAAAGACGAGATAATTTTTGACCCAAATTATGACGAGCGCGACGAGACTAGCGCAAGCTGGGTGTTTGCCAATCTAAAGGGCGTTTTGGTATATGCAGTTGATAAGCAAGGCGCGGAGTTTAGCGAATTTGTAAGCAAAAAGAAGCTAGAGCAACTACGCACCACTAGCCCGAACCAAAACAAAGAGGGATTAAGCGGTACGTGGGCGAACTGGGCAGAGGAAATGTATAAGGCAAAGGCGATAAAGCACGTAGCTAGCCGTTTGCCGATAAACGACAGCCTAGCCGAAGCCCTAAGCCTAGAAGACGAACCGATAAGAGCCGAGCAAAACGCGCCTAAAACTGAAACAAAAGCAGCGCAAAACCTAAACGAGCTTTTGAGTAGTTCGGAAAAACCGAACAGCTCAATTGGTGCAAAAACTTCACAAACTGAGGAAGCCGAATACATCGAAGCTACAACGTTTGAAGTCGAAATCGACGTAAACGAGGACGTTTTGCCGCTTGACGCTTTGCAAAGCGAGCTGATGAATAGAGGCGCGAGCGAGGTCGAAGCCGAAAAGCTTTTAGCTAGAGTGTCGCCTGATGAAGCTAAGGCGTATCTAGCCGATCCGAATAGTATTGATGCATTAATGGAAAATTTAAGGAGCTAAAAATGAAAGCATTAGGAATTTTAAGCGCATTGTTCGCGGGGCTAAACGGCATAGATGATTTTCAAGGTGCGCCACAAACAAAAAAGAGCAAAGCCCGCATGCCATACTCAAAAACTAGACGCACAACAGGCGCTTACGATAGAAGCCAAAGAATAAGGGCAAATAGGCGAAAGGCTAAAAGATGTTTAACAAAATAGTTTTAGTGGGTCATCTCACGCGCGACATTGAGCTCAGATATACGACTGCGGGCGCAGCCATAGGCAACAGCGCCATTGCTGTAACTAGAAAATACACACTAAACGGCGAAAAACGCGAGGAAACGTGCTTTATAGACATAACGTTTTTCGGCAAACAAGCGGAAGTAAGTAACCAATACCTACAAAAGGGAAGTAAGCTTTTAGTCGAGGGTCGATTAAAATTCGACCAATGGCAGGATAGCAACGGGCAAAACAGAAGTAAGCATAGTGTCGCTGTGGAAGTAATGGAAATGTTAGGCGACGCAAAACAAAACAATCAAGGCTATCAGCAAGGCGGCTATTCAAATCAGCACCCGCAGCAAGTAGCGCCTAAGAAACCGCAACAGCAAAAACCGCCTGCCGATGACTACGACCGCGAAATAGACATTGATGCCGGCAAATACGACAACGACGAAACAATACCGTTTTAGGAGTGAAAATGGGTAAGAACTTCAGCGGCAACACAAACAAGAAGCGCTCAAAAAGTTACTTCTAAAAAGGAAAAAAATGACTTACGGCGAAGCAATGGTAAGGCAGCAAGAAAGCCAACGTATGGAAAATGGCGTCTGGGTATTTGATGAACTAGAGCCTTACGAGCCTTTTGCAACTAGCACCGAGGCGTATAAATACTACGGCGAAAAACTAGATCGCTACTGGCTTAGTAAAATTGAGTTAAGCCCAGCCTCTAAATTTTCAAAGCAAGACGTATTACAAATACTAAAAGGTAGAAACCTAAATGGAGGGAGCGATGACAACTAAAGAAAAAATTGAAGTTATCCGAGCTTATGATAACGGTGAGGATATTGAATATACAAATATTAATAGCGTTGTTGAGGAGTTTTGGGGGGATTTGCTTAGCCCAGAGTTTGACTTTAGTAGGTTTAAGTACAGAGTTAAATCAAATGAAAATTTTAAAACTACATTTAGACTGGGAGATGTCGTAGTATATAAAAGCGAAGTAGGCTGCCCTATCCCTGACAGATACGAGATTACCAAAATATTAAAAGACGGGTATGAATTAGACGACACAATAATTAGATCAACGGAATACTGTGAAAAAGAATTTATTAACGAAAGAGATGTTTTGTGGTATTTTGAAGTATACGATAGCTGCCATGGGAGATGGTCTATCTTTGATGTAGGCAGACTAACTATTGACGAAATGACCAAAGAATATGCCCCCTATGATGATCATATCCATAAATTTAGACCTTTTTACACTTTGGGTTTTAGTATGAGGGCATAAAATGACAACAGCTGAATTAAAGGACGCCGCCATTTTTGTTATGGCATATAGCTTTTTGCAGATGGACAGCACCGAGAAGTTAGGACTATTCATAAACAAAAAAGCGAGCAAATTTATCGACGAGCTAATAGAGACGATGACGCCGATCGTTGAGTATTACCGCGAATTTAGAAAGCGGATTAATATTCAAATAAACGCCTTGGATAACAAGGCGAGCATTGCCAAGCAAAACTTTAGCACGACCGCTCCACAATTAGCTTGCGATGCTTTATTTGAGGTTGGCACCAAATGAACGCAAGGGGCAAAGACTAGCGCCGATACTAGCCGATTTTTACGCAGCAAATAAAGAGAAAATAGCGTATATCTCAAATAAAAGCTGTGATACAAAATACCGTAAAGAGGCAGAGGATAGCCAAACACTGGCTTATTTTTATATTGAGAATATTTGAAAGGATTGATAGTGTTCTGGCGAAAAACGGATAAAGAAAAACTAATGGAACTTTTAGAGTGGTTTTTGAGCCACAATTGGGAATTTAAAAAAGACGACTACAAAAATCTACAGCATCTCAATAAATTACTTTTAAAATTTGACATCCAGCCAACTTGGATAAATTTTTCGCTTTACAATTACTTTTACCTCAAACAAGACGAGCGAGAAAGGCTACTTGAAGCATACAAAAAATTAAAGGATAGTAAATGAGAGAAATTAGGTTTAGAGCATGGGATAAACAAGAAAAGAAAATGGTGTATGATGTAGAGCATGCCTATGATGGTTATCCTATTGATACGGCATCATCCTTTGGGGAAATGCTAGATTGTCCTGACTTTTACGATGTTATGCAATATATAGGCATTAGAGATGTCAATAGTAATAGAATATATGGGAAGGATATTGTAAGAATTACTACAACTCAAACAGAGGAAACACGCATAGGAGAAGTTAAATACTATGATGATAATGCTTGCTATCTAGTTGAAACTACTAAGGAAGAATATTTTACGTTTATGTCTGAATACATTAAAAGCGTTGAAGTCATAGGAAACATTTACGAGAATAAGGAGTTACTAGATGAGTAGCCCTGAAAGAGAGAGGCATTTATCAGCCCTTGCAAGCTTAGAAGAGTTTTGCAACGCACACAATGAAAAGATAAATTTAGTTGAGCGAATACAAGCTCTTTTGTTTAAATGCGAAGTCCGTTTTTTACGGCACGCTCTGCGAGATTTAAAAAATTATATAAAGGATAAAAAATGAGCGATAAATTTATTACTCGTGATGAAGCCTTAAAAGAACTAGGGCTAACATCGCCTATCAGTTTAAGGCGATTAGTGCTAGCAGGCAAGATTACAGCAAGCAAGATCAACTCTAAAATAATTTATTATTCTCAAAACTCTATTTCTGCCTACAAATCAGGCAAATCCGCCCAAACTATCTAAATAATCGCTCCACCATTGTATAAGCCTAGCCCTAGCTTTTAGGTTCTTGGCGTGGTTGTATGCATCTTTAACTTTATTACTCTCAACGTGGGCAAGGCAAAGCTCGATAACATCACTATTGCAGCCGTGTTTATCTATGTTTTCATTAGCGATTGTGCTAAAAGTAGCTCTAAAACCGTGTGGAGTTACCATTTCATTATTAAAGCCTAGACTTCTAAGCATTGAGCGGATAGTATTATCACTAATAGGGCGTATATTTGATTTTACGGACGGAAAAATTAACTCACTTTTTAATGGTAGGCGCTCACGATATGTTTTTAACAAGGTGATTACACTCTGAGATAAAAATACATCGTGGGGCTTTGCTGTTTTCATCTCACTTGCTGGGATATGCCAAACACAATTTTCAAAATCTATCTGCGACCATTTGGCATTTCTAGCATTTTGCCCTCTTACTGCGGTATATAGTTGAAATATCGCACACGCTTTTACTCTTAAATCCCCAAAATATTCTTTTATTGCCATTAACACGGCTCTTATTTCATTGTCATTTTTTAAGTATGCAAAATGTTTAACTTCTTGCTTACCTATTAACGCACTTTTATCAATATCCGAGATAATGTTATGCTCTACATATTCGTGCAAAAGAGCAAATTTATAAAAGCTATTTAGTGTCCCTAGCGTTTTTCGTATCGTTTCTTGCTTGTCATCGCCAAGAAGTGGTGCAAGTGCGGCTATAATATCTTTCCTGCTAATATCTTTTATGTTTATCTCGCCAAATTTAGGCAAAAATAACGTTTCAAAACGCCTTTTTATCCAAAACTGCTGCTTCTCACTCAACTTACTTTTTGTTTTATACCACGCTTCAAATACTGCCCTAAATTTTGTCTTTTCTGCTATTTGAGTTAGGCTCTCGCCTTGATTGAGTTTTAATCTTAGCTCGCTTCTTTTATCCCGCGCCTCGCTTAGGCTCATTTCATCATATTTACCTAGCGTTAAGCGGTGACGCTTGCCATTTTCTCTAAACTCATATATAAAAAACTTTGTGCCGCTTGGCATTATTTTAATTAGAAGGTTATCGCCATCGCTGACAAAATATGGCCTCTCTTTGGCTTTTAGGTTTTTAAACTGCGTAATCGTTAACTGGCGTGAAAGCTTAGGCATTTTAGCTGTCCTTTTGGCTGACTATTGTTATATTTTTAGCTACTTTTTTGGATGTGATCAGCTAAAAGTCAGCTAAAAAGTTGTGATAATAATAGTTTGTCATTGTTTATAATTGTTTGTAATTTTATGTATAAAGGCTTTAAAATAACGTTAAAATCGTGGCTCAATGTTTGCAAAAGTTGATAAAAGTTTGTGATTGTTTATAAGTAGTGGCGGACAGAGAGGGATTTGAACCCTCGAGCCCCGATTAAGAGCTGCACCCTTAGCAGGGGTGTGGTTTCAGCCACTCACCCATCTGTCCATAAAAAGAAATCGCATTATAATTGAACGCCGCTGATATCTTGCTTAAATTTGCATTTCACAATTATAGCCCTCAGATAAAAAATCTAAAAACAAAAATTTATAAATTTAGTCCTTCAAAAGCCACCATTTTAGCTTGGCTTTGTCTGGGTGCGGCGTATTTGCATAGTAGCAAATCATACGGTAAACATAGAGGATATACCTATCGCTGCCGCGTCCGAGCGCCTTTATGCATTCACGCTTCATTAGAATTTGCGCCATTTAGTAAAGCGATATCCTTAACCAAGTGCTAGTAGATACGCTTTAGCCGCTCAGCCAACAAGAGGATTTTCTTAAAATCACTCAAATTTAACTCCTCACTTCGCTTTGATATCATCTTCACGCAACATTTTGTAAAAAAGCTTAGTTAAAAACCACTTCACACAAGTTCAAATTTTAAATTTGCTCCAAAATTCTTTCGCAAATTTCTCTTGGATTTGTATTTTCATAAATCGGCCTGCCAACAACTATAAAGTCACTACCTTCTTGCTTTGCGCTCACTAAGTTTGCTACTCTTTTTTGATCTCCAGCACTCTCACCAAAAGGCCTAACACCAGGGCAAAGAGTGATAAATTTTTCATTTGTTACATCTTTAATGAGCTTGCTTTCAAAAACAGAACAGACCATTCCATCAAGCCCTGCTTCAAAACTCATCTGGCTAAATTTTCTAACAGCTCTTGTGATCGTATCATTATAAACAGAGTCAAACTCGCTCTCACTAAAGCTAGTAAGTGCCGACACTGCGAGTACTAAAGGACGGTTTCCAAGCCCAGCTAGCCTATCCATCACCGTTTTCATGGCACGCTCGCCAGCACTAGCATGCACATTTATCATATCTACACCGATTTTTGAGACGACTTCAGCTGCATCTGCCATCGTATTTGGTATGTCATAGAGCTTTAGATCAAGGAAAATTTTAAAATTTCCAAGTCCCTTTAGCTCTTCTATAAATTTTGCCCCATCCCTAAGATAGCTTCTAAGCCCCACTTTTAGCCAAAGATCAAGCCCTTTTAGCTCGCTAGCAAGGGCTAAATTCTCTTCACGACTAGCCATATCAAGTGCGACGCAGAGCCTCACAGATCGCCCTTTAGCTTATCAAGTACACCGTTTATAAATTTTGGTGCCTGATCACTTCCAAGTTCTTTCGCAAGCTCGATCGCTTCGTTTATGATAACAGCCTTATCCGTTTGGCTAAATTTCATCTCATAAAGTCCGAGTCTAAGGATTGCTAGTTCGGTTGCACCAACTTTGCTAAAATCGCCGTCTTTTAGATATGGCTTTAAAATTTCATCTAGTTTTTCTTTATTTGCGAGCACCTCTTTAAAAGTCTGCTGCGCCTCACTTTTTCGCTCGTTTCTTATCTTTTTCTCTTCTAGAAATTCCTCTTCAAATGCAGCAGTTACCGGATTTATCTCATTTGAGTAGAGCAGCGAAACAACGGCCTGCCTAACCTGATGACGAGTCGCCATTTTACGCCTCCAAATTTTTATATAAGCTTAGCATCTCGATCACGCCCGTCATCGCTTCAAAGCCCTTGTTTCCGGCCTTTGAGCCCGCTCGCTCGATGGCCTGCTCGATGCTATCGACCATTAGCACGCCAAAGGTCACCGGCTTGCCGTATTTTAGCGTGACGTTTGCGATGCCCTTGGTGGTCTCGGCGCTTACGTAGTCAAAATGAGGCGTAGAGCCGCGGATAACTGCTCCCACGCAGCAAACCGCGTCAAATTTACCGCTAGCTAGCGCCTTTTCAAGCGCCATCGGTATCTCAAACGCGCCCGGCACCAAAATGAGGCTCAAATTCGCCTCGTCGCCGCCGTGACGCAAAAACGCGTCCCTCGCGCCCTCCACCAGCCTATCGGTGATGATGTGGTTAAACCTAGCGCCCACTATGGCGACCTTCTCGCCGCCTTTTAGAGCCAAATTTCCTTCGATTATTTTCATGATTTCTCCTTTAAATTATCTTTAACATTACCGCGCTTAGCGTTATTAGCGATAGATAAAATGCCTTTTGCGCGCTCATTTTTTCGCCGTTAAAAACCACTCCGACGCCCACGGCTCCGATCGCTCCGATACCCGTCCAGATCGCGTACGCCACCGACATCGCCATCGCTTGCATCGCGTAGCCAAGAAGCCAAAGCGAAAGGGCAAAATTCGCGGTTAAAATCAAAAAATTAGCCGCTTTTTTCACGCCGAAGCTTTTTTGAAATTTGGTTAGAAAAAATACACCCGAGACCTCGCAGCACCCGGCCGCCAAAAGGGCTAAAACGTGCGTCAAGATTTTAGCCTCTTTAGCCCCAGTACGCCGGCAACTAGCGTCGCTATGAAAAATAGCCGCAAGGGATCGGGCGCCTGGCCGCTTGAGGTGTATTCGCTAACGCTTTCGGCAATCACGATAAAAAACGCTCTAAATCCCACAAATACGGT
Organism: Campylobacter concisus; assembly: GCF_902460845.1. Taxonomy (NCBI): domain Bacteria; kingdom Pseudomonadati; phylum Campylobacterota; class Epsilonproteobacteria; order Campylobacterales; family Campylobacteraceae; genus Campylobacter; species Campylobacter concisus. The sequence continues at coordinate 53,863 of NZ_CABPVS010000003.1, forward strand.
ATATGCGACGCTAACGGGCAGGTATTTCATAGCCTTCATAAACGATACGAAGCTAACGCAGACTAACGCGGCAGTAAGCGCGAATCCTACGACATCTTGGGCGTGTTTTAGTCCGTACGCCCAGCCGCACTCGGCGACCGCGCCGCCTAGCACCCACAAAAAGCCCTTAGTTTGCATCGCCTAGGGCGTCTTTTATCTTAAAAATTTGAGCGATATTTGCGTCTAACTCGTCTAAATTTAGCATATTTGGTCCGTCGCAAAGCGCCTCGCAAGGGTTTATGTGCGTCTCATAGAAAAATCCATCCACCCCAACGCTAGCTGCTGCTCTTGCAAGATAAGGCACAAACCTAGCGTCACCGCCGCTTTTTTCGCCAAGTGCGCTTGGCATCTGCACGCTGTGGGTCGCGTCAAAAATGACTGGCGCAAATTCTCTCATCATCACCAAATTTCTCATATCAACGACTAAATTTCCATATCCAAAGGTGCTTCCACGCTCTGTTAGCCAGACGCCATTTGCCTTTGCGACCTCGTATCCATCGCCGCTCACGCCTCTTGTTTCAAGCACCTTTTTAACAGAGTGCTTCATCGCTGAAGCCGCTAAAAACTGCCCTTTTTTTATATTTACGACCGCTTTTGTCTTTGCAGCCGCTACAAGCAGGTCGGTTTGGCGGCACAAAAATGCAGGGATCTGCAGCACATCAGCCACTTCGCCAACTGGCTGAGCTTGATAACTCTCGTGGATATCGGTTAAAATTTTAAAGCCAAATTCTTTTTTCACCTGAGCTAAAATTTCACAACCTTTTTCTAGCCCAGGGCCGCGAAATGAGCTAATACTGGTGCGATTTGCCTTATCAAAGCTCGACTTAAAGTAAAAATCAAGCTTTGGATTTTCATTAAATTTAACTAGCCTTTTTGCTACTTCAAAAACAAGCTCCTTGCTCTCTATCACGCAAGGTCCAGCGATTAAGATCATTTTTTCTCCTTTATTTTTCTCTAAATTTTCTAATCCAATCTATCAAAAGTGGTCTATCGTCGTTTGCAGGTACTTCATACCATTGCGAACAAAGTTTATAGTATATACCATTTATTAGTATTGGGTCCGCATAGTAGCGAACTTTTTCATATTCACTATCTGCCTTAACTAATGCAGCATAGTTTAGCCCGAGATAATCTTTGCTATATTTTTCACTTTGTAGCCTGCTTATCTCATCCGCACCCACTCTACCACTTTCTAAAATTTCTCTCATTATGATACGCGCTATTTGTCCGACTTTTAGCTCTGCGTATTCATCTTGATTATTTTTGTTGTCAATATATTCTTTGGAAGATTGATAAGTATTTGAGATTATTTTTCGTTTCTCTTTTTCGACTTTTTCAATACTTTTTAGCTCCTTTTTATCAAACAAGGATAGCATCTGGTAAGAACGCATAAAAAGCTCCGCTGTATCGGCCACATTACCACTTATCTCTAAAATAGGTTCTAAAACCAAATTTGAAAAATCGCTATTTGCTATTATTCTAAAGTCAAATTCAAATCCCATCTCTTGCATTATGTTGTTTATATCAACAAAACAAGGGCACAAGGCATCTAAAATTTGTCTATTTATTTTAGGGGATGCAAAGATAATTTCTGCTTTTTTAACACCAAAATATCCATAAACACACATGGCGGTTCTAAGACATTTTTTTACTACTCTAGCTACCGTCTCATCAAGACCGCCGTAGTTTAGTCCAGACTCATGAAAAGTAACATCAACTGCATAAATTTCACTAACTCCATCACTCATACAAACGCCCAGTGCATCACACTCTGCTTGTTGCAAAAGTTGTTTTAATGAGGTATTTTGTTTATAAATTTTATATCCATATTTGCCAGAAAAAAGCTCATCTGTTTTTGACATTATATTTTCTAACTCGTCTGAAAATTTTATCTCCCATTTTGGAGAAATTTTCCAGTTAGTTTGCACTATTTGGCACTCTTTAACATGGCGAAGCCAAGAATAAAATAAAGATTCACCGATTTCTATTTTCATAGTATCGCCTTATTTTTCTTTCACAACTAAAATTCCACTCACTATTACTAGCAAGATACCTAAAAGTGCCGTTTGATTTGGCAATACATCGCCCATAAAATAGCCAATTATAAGTGTAAAAATAACGTCTGCGTAGCTAACTGCAGCGATCACTCCAGCCTTTTTACCAACCGCAAACGCCTTTGTCATGTACGACTGAAAAAAATATCCACTAAGTCCCATTAGCAAGATAAAAACAACGTTATACCAGCTTGGCATGCTAAATTTTGAAAACAAAAAATCAAGTGGCTCGTAGGTGAAAAATTCTGCCAAACCCATGCAAATAAGTGGCAAAAACGAGCCCCAAAGCATAAAACTTAACACTATAACATTTGTACCGTAGCTCTTGTTTAGCTCCTTAACACTCGTGTATGCGATCGCCGCACCAAGGCCACTCCAAACGCCGATAATATCAGTCTTGCTTATGCCTAAATTTGGCTGGATAACAAGCAAAATTCCACCAAATCCCAAAAATACAGCAAACCAGCCAAGTGAGCTTAGACGCTCTTTGAAAATAAAGGCTGCGAGGATGGCTGTAAAGATTGGATTTGTCTTTTGAAATGTAAAAGCTGTGGCCAAATTTACATGAGCGACATTATAAAAAAAAGCAAAAAGTGCCACTGTGCCCACAAAGCCACGAAACATTAGCAAAAAAAAGTGTCCACCAGCTTGCTTAAATGGAAATCTATAAATGGCATAAATAACGATAAAAAGGCCTATTAAATTTCTAAAAAATACAACTTCGATAGATGGCATATCTTTGCTAAGATACTTTGCAAATGCGCCAGTAACGGCAAACATAAAGCAAGCAAATAGCATATAAAAAATGCCAAGATGCGAAATATAAAACTTTTTTAACATCACATGACCTTTAAATTTAAAGTAGCCATTTTAATAAAAAGTGGCTTAAATTTTGGTTGATTTTTTCTTTTATTTTGGCGCTTTTAAGCAAATTTTTATACTTTATATAAGTCAAAAATTTGTATAATCAGCCATCACGAAAAGGACAAAATTTGCAAAAAGTAATATTAGTAGGCAAGCCAAATGTCGGCAAAAGCTCACTTTTTAACCGCTTAGCTGGTCGTCGTATCGCTATAACAAGCGATGTTAGCGGCACCACAAGAGATACGAACAAAGCTAAGATCGAGGTTGAGGGTAAAGAGTGCATTTTAATCGATAGTGGTGGCCTTGATGATAGTAGCGAGCTTTTTAAAAATGTAAAAGCAAAGACCTTGGCAGAGGCTAAAAATTCAGACGCCATTTTATACATGGTCGATGGCAAAATGATGCCAGATGACGAGGATAGAGCCATTTTTTACGAGCTTAGCAAGCTAAATTTACCAATCGCTCTAGTCATCAATAAAATAGACAGCAAAAAAGATGAGCAAAGAGAGTGGGAATTTGTAAGTTTTGGCGCAAAAAACTCATTTGGAATTTCTGTAAGCCACAACACAGGCATAGATGAGCTTAGCATGTGGCTAGCAAAGCACTTAGAAAACAAAGTGCAGATAAAGGCCGATACGAGCGAAGATTTTGATGATTTTTTAGAAAACTATAATGACGAGGGTGAGCTAAGCGACGAGATAGACTATGAGAGCAAAAACATTAGAGTTGGTATCATAGGACGTGTAAATGTCGGCAAAAGCTCACTCCTAAATGCTCTTGTAAAAGAGAGTCGCGCCGTCGTTAGCGACGTGGCAGGCACTACGATTGATCCAGTTAATGAAATTTACGAGCATGATGGCAGAGTTTTTGAGTTTGTCGATACTGCTGGTATCAGAAAGCGAGGCAAGATCGAGGGCATCGAGAGATACGCGCTAAATAGAACTGAGAAAATTTTAGAAGAGACGGACGTAGCATTACTTGTGCTTGATAGCTCTGAGCCACTAACCGAGCTTGATGAGCGTATCGCTGGCATCGCTTCAAAATTTGAGCTTGGCGTCATCATCGTGCTAAACAAATGGGATAAAAGTAGTGAAGAATTTGACGAGCTTTGCAAAGAGATAAAGGATAGATTTAAATTTCTCGCATACGCGCCGATCATCAGCGTCTCAGCACTTGGCGGCAAAAGAGTGCATAAAATTTACCCGCTCATAGTTGAAATTTACAAAAACTACACACAAAAAATCCAAACTTCAAAACTAAATGAAGTGATCGGCGAAGCGACCAAAGCGCACCCACTGCCACGAGATAAAGGCAGAGTTGTGAAAATTTACTACGCAGTGCAGTTTAAGACTGCACCTATCATGATAGCGCTCATAATGAACCGCCCAAAATGCCTGCACTTTAGCTACAAACGATATTTAACAAATAAGCTTAGAGAGAGTTTTAATCTAACTGGCGTACCTATCGTGCTAATCCCTAAAAAACGTGGAGAGAGCGATGAAAACAAAGAACAATAATATCGTTTTGATAGGATTTATGGGCGTTGGCAAAGGCACGACCGCAAGGGCGCTTAGCAAGGCTTTAAAGACGATGAACATTGACTGCGACGACTTACTGGAGAGCTCACAAAATATGAAGATAAAAGCTATCTTTGAAGAGTACGGAGAGGAGCATTTTAGGCAGCTTGAAAAGGATCTGGCTAAATTTCTAGCAACAAATGTCAAAAATGCAATCATCTCAACTGGCGGAGGCTTTGCGAAGGTTAAAAATTTAAAGAAAATTGGCACCGTGATCTATCTAAAAGCTAGTTTTGATGCGATCATGCAAAGACTAAAAAATAGTAAAAATAGCGAGAAAAAACTTGCCAAACGTCCACTTTTAAGTGATCTAAAAAGAGCCGAGGCGTTACATCTGGAGCGAGAGGAGCTTTATGAGAAAAAGGCTGATTACATCGTCGAAGTCGAGGGTAAAACTCCAAAGCAAATCGTAAAAGAGATAAGGATGCTTTTAAAGATTTAGTTGTAAAGTGGTGCGAAATACTGCTTGCAACGATAAATTTCAAGATCAGGCTAGATGGCTATCTGGCGTGATGTTAAAATTTGAAATGTTTGAGCTAAATTTAACGTTTTGTAGTTAGAAATTTTGGCAAAGGTTTTGAGATGAATGTAAGTGCTGTGCGGTTAAATTTTTATCAAGACTAGGCATTTAGCCTGCTAAGCTAAATTTTAAGATTAGACTAGATAAAAATATCTGTCCTGATATTAAAATTTAAAAGCTTTTGGCAAAGAATTTTTTTAAGCAAAAGCTAGACGCATGGTCTGCCAGTTAAATTTTAAGATTAGATTAGATACAAAAACTCTAATGTAACGTTAGAATTTAAAAAGCATTTTAGCGAAGTATCGCGAGATGATTTTGATAGTTGTGTAGAAATTTTAAGCCGAGGCTAGACACATAGTCTGTCGAAAGCTTAAAATTTCAAATCTCTATCAAAAGCGCTCACGAGAAAAAGCCAAAATTTGAAAGGATAAGATGAGAGTATTAACCGGCCTTCAACCCTCCGGCAAACTACACCTTGGCAACTACTTTGCCTCGATAAAGCAGATGGTTGATATGCAAGAGCAAAATGAGATGTTTATGTTTATAGCAAACTACCATGCGATGACGAGCCTTAGCGAGGCCAAAGCACTAAAGCAAAACACTTTTGAGGCTGCGTGTGCATTTTTGGCACTTGGGATCGATCCAAATAAAAGCATATTTTGGGTGCAAAGTGACGTTAAAGACGTGCTTGAGCTTTATTGGGTGCTAAGCCAATATACCCCTATGGGCTTGCTTGAGCGTGCACACAGCTATAAAGACAAAGTCGCTAAAGGCCTTAGTTCGCACCACGGACTCTTTAGCTATCCGGTTTTAATGGCAGCTGACATTTTGCTTTATAATGCGCAAGTCGTACCTGTAGGCAAGGACCAGATCCAGCATGTAGAAATCGCTCGTGATATCGCGATAAAATTTAACAACGAGCATGGAGAAATTTTTACATTGCCTGAGGCTAAGATCGATGAAAATGTCGCCACCGTGCCTGGCACAAATGGCGAAAAGATGAGCAAAAGCTATGGCAATACAATCGACATCTTTGCCGATGCTAAAACGCTTAAAAAGCAAATTTCTAGCATCGTGACAGATGGCACACCACTTGAAGAGCCAAAGCAGTGGCAAAACTGCAACGTCTATAATATCGCCAAACTTTTCTTGGACGAAAGTGAGCAAAAAGAGCTTCAAGCTAGATATGAGCGTGGTGGCGAGGGTCATGGGCACTTTAAAGCTTATCTAAATGAGCTTATTTGGGACTATTTTAAAGATGCGAGAGAGAAATTTGAGCATTATCAAAATAATCCTGACGAAGTGTCTGGAATTTTAGAAATAGGAGCCAAAAAGGCAAGTAATGTTGCTCAAACAACGATAAAAAAAGTTCGTGAAGCAGTCGGAATTTATTAATAAAGGAAAAAATATGCAAAATTTATATCCATACGCACAGATAGTTCATCTTTTCTGTGCAATCATCTTTGTTGGTTACCTCTTTTTTGACGTAATCATTTTTAAGGCAGCTTGTAAAAAAATGCCACCTGAGCTTGCTCAAAAGGCAAAACAAGCTATCGGTTCAGTTGCTATTAAGATAATGCCACTTTGTATCTTGCTTTTGGTATTAACTGGAGGCATGATGATGAGTAACTGGGTCGGATCAAAGGCTGGTGGCTACTTTGAGACAAATTTACAAATTATTTTTATGATCAAATTTTTCTTAGCAATGCTAATCGTAGCTGCGGTTATAACAAATTTAAGCTGCAAATTTATATTTAAACGCCCTAGCCCACTTGGCAACATCCACCCATTTGCACTAACAGCGGCAGTTTTTATCGTACTTTTTGCAAAAGTTATGTTTATGGTTTAAGGATACGGAATGATAAATTTAAAACTACTCGAGACAAATTACGATGAATTTGTAAAAAAACTTGAGGGAAAAAATGTAAAAGCTGGGCTACTTGACGAGCTTTTACAAACTTTTAACGAGCTAAAACAAAAACGTAAAGCACTTGAAAATTTCCAAGCGATCCAAAACGCAAAGAGCAAAGAGCTTGGCATAAAGGCAAGAGCCGGTGAAGATGTAAGCGAGCTTAAAAATGAGCTAAATTTAAACAAAGCTGCACTTTCTGATGCTGATGAGATCGTTAAACAATATGAAGAAAAGCTTGAGCAAATTTCATTTAGCGTGCCAAATATCACCGATGATGACGTGCCTTTTGGCAAGGACGAGGACGATAATGTCTGCATAAAAACGGTACTTGAGCCAACTAAATTTAGCTTTACACCAAAAGAGCACTGGGAGCTAGGTGAGAGCCTTGGTTGGCTTGACTTTGAAAGGGGCGCAAAGCTCTCAGGATCTCGCTTTACCGTACTTCGCGGCATGGGAGCAAGGCTAAGTAGAGCGCTTGTTAATTACATGATCGACTTTAATAGCTCACGTGGCTTCGAGCTTGTAAATGTCCCTTATCTAGTAAGCTCAAATACACTTTTTGGTACTGGTCAGCTGCCTAAATTTGAAGAGGATCTTTATAAGGTGCGCGACGAGGATCTCTACCTCATCCCAACTAGCGAAGTGCCTGTGACAAATTTATACAATGACACGATCATTGAAGCTGAGCAGTTACCTATAAAGATGACTTGCTACTCAGCATGCTTCCGTCAAGAGGCTGGCTCAGCAGGACGTGACACGAGAGGCATGATCCGCCAGCACCAGTTTGAAAAGGTCGAGCTAGTAAGTATCACAAGACCTGATCAAAGCGAAGACGTGCTAAATGAGATGGTATCGTGCGCAAGCGATTTACTAACTAGCCTTGGGCTTCCTCACCGCCATATGCTTCTTTGCAGTGGCGACCTTGGCTTTAGCGCGGCAAAGACGATAGACCTTGAGGTTTGGTTGCCTGGTCAAGGTAAATATAGAGAGATTAGCTCTATTTCCAACACTCGTGATTTTCAAGCAAGGCGTGCAAAAATTCGCTTTAAAGATGGCAAGAAAAATATGCTTGTAAATACGCTAAATGGCTCAAGTCTAGCTGTGGGCAGGACTCTTATTGCCATCATGGAAAACTACCAAAAAGCAGATGGCACTATTGAAATTCCAGAAGTTCTTAAAAGGTATATGTAGTGGCTGAAGAAGAGGTTGTAGTTTTAAAACCACCTGGCGAGCAAGCAGAGCAAGAAGCGCCTGAAGAGGCAAAAGCCGAAGTGCCTGAAGAGATCGTCTCGCTTGAGAGTATCGCAAGTGAGGGTGTACTACAAGATGAGAGCATCCCAGAGCCAATCCCTGTAAAAAAGAGCAATAAAAAGCTCTTTATAATAGCAGGTATGGTCGCTCTAGTACTTATCATCTTGATAGTGGTTTTGCTAGTTATCTTGCTAAAGAAAGACAAAAAAGAGAACATAGATACTGCAAGTATCGTAAAAAATATAGAAAATAACTACCAAACGCAAAATTTTGGCGCTTCAAAGATAGATGAAATGATAAATAAAGCCAATCAGCTCTACGAGCGTGGCAATAAATTTGAAGCGTTAAAAATTTATGAAAACGTAGCTGTTTATAACCAGTCACTTTCAAACTACAACCTCGGTGTTTCGCAGATGAAACAAGAAAGATGTGATGAGGCGATCGTATCTTTTAATAAAGCTATAACCGATAGAGAAAACACAGCAGTTAGCGCCATAAATGCTGCCGTTTGCTCACTTGAGCTAAATAACACTAAAAATTTTAACTACTATATAGGACTTGCTGACTCATTTTTGCAGTATGAAAACAACTCGCCACTTTATAGCTATTACTACGCGCTTATAAACTACTATAAAGGCAACTATTACGAGGCGCTTCAAGCACTTTCTCATCCAAATACTGCAGATTATAAAAATGAATATGCGTATTTAAGTGCAAAAATTTTATCACTTCTTGGAGATGATGAAAGAGCAATAGCCAAACTTGAGAGCCAAAAGGCGTTTAAAGCCGACTTCACGCTAGCGCAGCTCTACGCAAGACTTGGCAAATACGACAAGGCAAGGGATTATTTAACAAAAGCTTCTAAAAATACGCCAAATATCGATCTTATCAAGATGACTGAGGCGCTAATTGATCTAAAAACTTCTGACTACGGCGACGCGGCTGCATTTATCAAAGATGTTTACGACTACAATGCTTCTTTGCCAAGCAAAATTTACAAGATAAAAACGATACTAAAGCCTGATCTTTTTGATGTCAGCCTAGCTCAGGCACACTTTAGCGATGATATGTTTTTTGATAGAACAAGGCGCTATGAGACCCTTTTTTACTTCGCGCCTTACAAGGTCTTTGATGCAAAACAGAGCATCGAGCAGATAAGAAAAGGCGGTGTTAGCGTCTTTTTAGACGATACATCAGCAGCAAATGACTATCTTAGCCAAAGTGCAGCTGCTTCAAAAGTAAATGCAAAACTTAGTGAAGCTATTGCAAAAGCACTAAGCTATCGCTTAAAAGAAGCAAATAAAGAGTTTGAAGAGCTAGCCAGCACTTATCCAAATCACTCTATCTTGCAATACAACCTCGCCCTAAGCTACGCTCAGCTTGGAAATTTTAGCCTTGCAGCAAAGCACTTCATAGCAAGCTATCACCAGGATGTAAATAACCATCTTGCAGGTATTTTTGGGGCGATTTGTCTAGATATAAATAGAAATTTAAACCCAAAACTCATTGAAGAGATCGGCGAAAATTTAGAAAATGACAAGAGTTTAAAGCCTGTAAATTTATATGCCTCGCTTCTAAGCCTGGTTAGCGGCAACCAAAGCGCCATGATAAGGTGGCTTGAAGAGCCAAAAGAGCAGACAATGCTAAATTTAGCCTTTGATATCATCATCGCAAAAGTAACAAACAATGACGAGCTAATGGCAAAGAAAGCTGATGAATTACTAAAAATTTTGCCAAATGATATTATTGCAAATATCTTAAATTTCATCTCGAAAAACAAAGAGCAAAATGTCAAAGAGTATGCAAAAGCGATACAAATTCACTTTAATGGCAAGCAACTTGATTCAAACGCTTTCTATCACGGCGCTGATATCATCAAAAAGCAATACATCAAGCTACTTCAAATTTCAGGCTTACTTACAAGAGAGCGTGATAAGTTAAGAGCCGAGCTAAAAAATGCTCCAAAGAATATAAATTTGATCCAAACTCTAGCCTATATCGATATCTTTACAAACGATTTTGAGGAGAGCTATAAACTTTATAATCAGGCAATCGATGAGTTTAAAGTAAATGACGCTAGCACATTGTTTTTAGCATCTGTGGCTGCGACAGGAGCTGGAAAAGTATCAAACGCGATCGCACTTTTAGAGCTAACAAAACTAAATGATGCTAATGCTATCGAAAATAGAATAGCTCTTGGCCTAATGTATCAGCAGATAGATAATATAAAAGCAGCTCTTATACAATACAGCAAAATAGGAAATGTTGAGTATGAAAGCGAATTTTACGGCTTTGAGATAGATAATGACTGATAAAAACTGGGTTTATGCGCCTAGTTTTAACTATTTTAAATACTAAGCAATATCTAAAATTTCAAGATTTATTTGATCTAAGACTTCACTAAATTTATAGATCGTATCACCGCATTTATACTCAATACTCTTGCTGCTCTTTTTATTTTTTTGAGATAAAATTTTCTCCATCATACTGGGAAGCTCTTTTTGTAAAAGTAGTTTATAAGACATCCCCATTCCATGCGTTAGAGACTTTATAAATTTGCCATCAACCTCACTCTCATCTTTTATCATATGTAGTGTTGCGTCAAATTTAAGTTTCTTAAGAGCCTCGTAAAGCTCGATTTTATCCTTTGCTGGAGCTATTTCTTTATCACAAATACAGTGATAGCTCACGTAAATTGGCTTTTTATAGCTGCTTTGAACATTTAGATGATCTAAATTTAGGATGTTTCTTATCTCTTCTCTTGCGTCAATAAAATAGTATGGTGATTTTTTATTAAGTGTCCAGTAGGTCTTATCAAAAAAATAAATATATAAATTTTGATACAAAGTGTCAGTGCCAAAACAAAAATAGTTAGTAAAATTTATCTCTTTACCAAAGCCGATAAGACGCCATAAAAATATGGCATAAGAGCTATTATCTATCACCCCATCAACTAGCCATGGAGCGATCTTAGCACACATATGTGCCAGATATCCACCATGTGAGCTACCTACCATTATCACTGGCAGATGTTCAAATTTGGCATTATTTATATATTTTTTTGTATAAAGCACAGCATTTAGCACATCTAATGCTTGCATAACGCCAAAATTTTGATATTCATTTTTTGTTGGCACCATCGTAATGCTAGCATTTAGCCTAAAATCAGCCGGCAAAATACCTCTCTCTTTTCGAATAGTAATCTCTTTGCTGAGAAATTTAAGTAGCAAATCAACCTTCTCGTGGCAGTCGATACTTTTTAGATCAATTGGTAAATTTATACCTATGCTTGATAGTTCTCTTGTTAAGATTTCGCGATCTATATCATCAAGCCCAAATTTCGCCCCAAGCTGTGGGCGGTTGCCTATGCAGTGATAATCCACACTAATGCATGCAACATCATAAGCCTCTGCCATAGTCCGCATAAGGTTAGCTCTATATCCAAGGTCAGAGTCTTCTCCAAGCCCAGGGATAATCACCAAAAGGGCTTTTGCATTCTTGGCATCGTCATAACAGGAATAAAAGGAGAGAGGAGAGCTTCTTTTTATACCAAGTTCAATATCATCACAAGATGAAATTTCATAGCTTCCATCAACTAGCATTTAAATCCTTTTAAATTTACTAATTTCTCCTATTTTTGCGAGACGTTATAAAAAAAGCTAACGATCTGTTTTGCTAGGCGTTCTTTAAAAAACGGCCAAATGTAGCTTGGCGAATAGACATTGCCAGCTTGCATAAGTGAGATATTTGTCGCCTTTTCGCCACCATTTTTTGGACGCACTAGCACGCTTACTTGCATGTGATAAGTATAGCTATTTGTACTAAAGTCATCATCATCGTAATAGCCAAATGGGAAAAACATCGAGTAGCCAAAGCCAAAGCTTGGTCTACCAAAGCCATATCCCATGCCCATTGAAAATCTAGGATCTCTTTTTATTATCCTAGAAAAGCTTTGCACATCGCCAAGGATGATGAAGTCGGCATTTTTGATATTTGGCTCGTTTCTAAAGCCAGCCTTTGCAAACTCGCTTAAAATTTCAGCATTTACATCTTGCCCGGTCGCACTATTTTTAAAATTTACATAGACACTTTTGTTTGATTCATTAAGCGTAAAAAAGATCGGATCGCTCGTTTTGACCGAGATATTTGGAGTGCTACTAGCACATCCAACAAAAAATACCGCTAAGACAAATAAAAAGAAATTTTTCATATTCACTCCTACAAGAGCGATCTTATAGCACTTTCAAGTACACTTTTTGGTGTAAGACCGATAAATTTTGATCGCATCTTACCATCTTTATCAAAAAAATAGATAACTGGCACGCCCATGACGCCACCAACTGCCTTGCTAAAGTAATCAACTGAAACCTTATCACTCGTAGTTTTAAATGTAATGTTGTGCTCTTTTAAAAGCTCAATATCTTTATCAAAGCCTTTACTAGGTCCTAAAACACCAATGAATTGAACCTCTTTACCATACTCTTTTTCAAGCGTATTTAGATCAGGTATAGCGGCCTTGCACACTCCGCAGTCCGTACCAAAGAAAAATAGCATATATGGCTTATCGCCTATCTTTAGCCTCTTTTCTGTTGGAAAAAACTGCGTATCAATGCCGCTTGAGTCATTTAGCGTAATGTGATGCTTCTCATACTGCTTGACGCAGCCCATAACTAGAGCTGCGACCAGGCACAAAAATAGAAATTTAAATTTCATTTGGCACCTTTGGATTTTCAATAGTGCGAATTTTCTCCAATTTGCCGTGTCTTAGATATACGATCTTATCGCCATACTCGCCAAGATCAGGGTTGTGAGTTACTAGAAGAATGGTTTTGCCATCTTTTCTTAGCTTGCAAAATAGATCAAGTATAACTCTTTCATTTGCTTCATCAAGGTTACCAGTTGGCTCATCTGCTATTAAAATTTCAGGATCGTTTATGAGTGAGCGCGCGATACAAAGGCGTTGTTGCTCACCACCACTTAGCTGACTCGGTCTGTGCGTTAGCCTATGTGAAAGACCAACTGCCTCAAGTGCCTTTTTAGCATCCTCTTCATCAACTGAGCTGTGATAGTACTGAGCGATCATCACATTTTCAAGAGCGCTAAGATATGGCACTAAGTGAAACTGCTGAAAAATAAGACCGATCTTTTCACGTCTGAATTTAAGTGTATCATCAGCATTTAGATTGCTCGCGTCATCCCCACCGAGCATATAAGTACCACTGCTTGGAGTATCCATTAGAGAAAGGATATTTACAAGCGTACTCTTACCACTACCACTTGGTCCCATTACGCTGACCCACTCACCTTTTTTAACCTCAAAATTTATATCATCAAGTGCTTTAACATCGCCAAAAATTTTACAAATATTTTTTAATTCTAGTGCATTTTGCATATCATTCTCCTCTTAATGTATCTGCCATTTTATTATTAAGTGCCCGTTTGATCGGATAAAATGCTGCGATCGCTGCAAATAAAAGCGAAATTATCACAGCTACTGGGATGCTTAAAATTCTAAAATCAATACTAGAATCAAATATCGCATAACCTAAAATTTGAGCTAGTAAATATCCTAAAAATGCACCAACTAATGCTGAGATGAGCGCTGTCACAAATGTTTCAAAGCCAAATAGCTTTAATACATCCTTTTTGCTTGCGCCTATGGCTCTTAGAAGTGCGATCTCCTTTGAGCGAGAGAGCAAGATAGCACTAAGCGTTGTGTTTACGCACATTGAAGTAATGAGCAAAATAACAAGGCTAACAAGTGCCATTAATAGCTTTATTTTCTCCAAAATATAGCCCTCAGATTTTGAGACCTTTGCCACTGGTTTTGCAGCTATTTCATCATTGCTTATAGTCTTTGCAAGTGATGTTATCTCGTCAAAGTTACCAAGCACAACAGCTTCAGCATAGTTTATTTTGCCAGCTTTATTTGAAATTTTTTGAGCCAAAGATAGTGACGTGATCAAAAGTGCATCCTCTTTATCGCCGCTTGCGACTACGCCTTTTATCTTTACATTTATGCTCTCATTTGAGCCAATGGCGCGAATTTCTATATCATCGCCTGCTTTAAAGCCAGCCTGACGAGCTAGATCAACGCCTATTAGCACATTTTTATCGTCAAAATCGACATTTATCATCGTTCCATCTCTAACATCTAAAAATGGTTTAACTTTTTTTAGATTGCTAAATTTTGCTCCCATGACGATAGCATTTGTTGGACCGATATTTGCCTGAGCAAAGAGATAACCGCTCTCACCAAGAAGCTTATCTTTTGGTACCTTAGCGATCATTTCATTGTAAGTTTTTTCACTCATATCATCGCTTGAGGCCATATCTTTTGGAGCAAAGATCATATTTGCACCATAAGTTTTTAGCTCGCGTGAGACCTTTGAGTCGATATCAAGATAGACATTAACAAACGCCGCACACACGCATGCTCCAAGCAAGATAGAGATCACGATGACCATGACTCTTGATGAGCCATTTTTTAAACTTTTATAAATTGTATTGTAAAAGAATTTGCTATTTGCGGTCATATAGCACCTCCGCAGGTAGTAAATTTATGACGTTTCTCATTGGCATTAGCGAGCCAACGACTGAGATAAGTAGGGCAAATGCCACGCTAATTGGTAGCACGATCCAAGCTATGCCTATGCCGTGAGAGAAGATAATGTAAGACATCACGTAGCTTAGTGCGTATCCTAAAAATGCTCCAGTGATACCTGCAAAAAATGCCACCACAAGACTCTCGCTAGCAAAAAGTGCGTAAATTTCAAAGTTACTAGCACCTATGGCTTTTAAAAGGCCGATCTCTTTTTTACGGCGATAAATTTCACTTGTCATTAGCGACGTTATTCCAATAGCTGAGACCACAAGAGCGATGATGCTAACGATGCCCATTAGGCTTTGGATTTTCTTTACGATATTACTTTCAGCATCACTTACTTGAAGGCTAGCTTTTGCGCTAACGTTTGGTAAATTTTCTTCTATCTGAAATGCGATCGAGCCAGCGTAGGCTGAGCAGTACCATTTGTCGTACTCTGCGCTATCAAGATTGTCTAAATTTCTTCTTGCTTTTAGTGATAGGTCGTTTTCTGGGATCGTCATGGCTGAGACTTCAGCCTTTGTGTATGAGTTTGCATGTCCAGAGAGATCTCCAGCAAGCTTTAACGAGCCAACTAGCTTATGCGTCTCGTCACTAGCTCCTTTTAAAATTCCAACTATTTTAACCTCTCTTGTACCATTTTTGCCCACAAGGCTAAGCTTGTCGCCAACTTTTAAATTTTTAGCCTTAGAAAGTTCTTCGCCAACTAAAATCTCATCCATACTCTCATCTTTTGGCCAAGCGCCCTCAACACCCCAAAATCCATACAAGCTCTTAACGCCTGTGCTAAATTCTGGCTCATCTTTTAGACCGATATTTTTATCAAAATAAGTCCCCTCAAAGCTAAACTCATCGCCCTTAGCGTCCTTTACCTTTGTCTCTAAAAACGGAGCAAAAGCAACGATGTTATTTCGCCAAAAGATCTCTTTTATCTTATAAATATCAGCTTCTGGAAGTAAATTTTGTGATTTTAGCGGGGTGAAATTTTTACCCTCGATCTCGATACTTAGGCTCTCACCGCGTGGTAAAACAACGATATTTGAGCCATATCCTCTAAGCTCAGTTGCTACTTGATCACCGATTTTTAGTGTGATATTTAGCATGCAAGCTATCAAAAGAGCAGCTAGTAGTATGGTGATAAATGCCATCGTCTTTTGCACCTTTGAGCCCGTGATCGAGCTTTTTATCATTCTTAGTTGCATATTTTTCATTTTAACGTTCCATTTATTTCTACATATTTTTCTGGATTTGCTTCAAATTTCGCCTGAGTTTCGTTATTTTCAAAGAAATATGTGCGTCCATAATATAAATATGATCTTGACTCAAGGTTGCTCACTTTTTTGCGACTAACTGGGTCAAGCACCATTTTTTCGACAACCTTACTAAAGAAATTTGCTCCATCTGTAATAGTTTTATAATCAACTATGATATTTTTGCCATCAAAGATAAATGGCATTGGTATCGGATTGCAACCACCCTCTTTGCCAACTGATGGCAAGAAAATTCTAACATTACAAGAGATACAAATAAGGTCATTTCCTCTTTTTATATAGCCCATATCGCCACATATCATGCATGAATCAAAGACGATAACAGGTGATACACGGTCGCTAAAGCGGTTTAATAAGAAAAATCTTATCTGTTTGCCCTCGTCTGTTATATAAGCAAATCTGTGAAGTTCATTATCTTTTAGCATATCAACATCAAATATAAATTTATCTCCCACTGGCTCAACCAAGACTGGCTCTGAAATTTCAGGTGGACGAGATGCGTAAAGATCATAATAGAGCGAAAATCCAAGTGCTATCAAAATACTACAAAATGCAAATTTTGCATTATCAGAAATATTTTCTCTAATGGCTTTTGTAAAGCGGTATTTGATAGAACCAAATTTATTTTTATCAATACTTTTTGGCATAAAGAAAAGTGCAGTGATGCATAAAAGTAAGATCACAAAGATATAAAAATAAGTACCAAATTCTGATACGTAAATACCTTTTGCACTAACAGATAGAATCTGAGAGTTTAACTCACTACTTATTTTTAAAGCCCCAGCACGTAAAAGCTCAAGCGCTGTCTGAGAACTTCTATCTATTAGTAAGAAAACTAAAGTGATAATAGCTAAAATTTTAGCTATTAATGGAGAAATGCTAGATTTTAAATTCGAAATAAAAAAGAATAAAAATACGAGCAAAATCATTGCAAATATCATTAGAAAGAAGCTAATGACCGAAAGCGTATCTAGTAGCTCACCACCAAATAGCGGGAATAACACACTGCTTGAACTATAGCCAAAGCCAAAGCCGATGCCTAAAATAAAAAACGTTACAATTTTTGCTATCTTAAGCTCAAGAAATATCCATAAAATGCTAATTAGTAGAAAAACTAGCGTCACTAAATCGATGAAAATTTTAAACTGATCATCTACAAGTGCGTGACGAACGACTTTAAAAATAAATATGCCAGCTACGACTCCAAAAAGTGACGGTAAAAAGAGTGTTTTTAAACTTTTATCCTTGTTATTTAAGGCAGCAAAAAGCGTAAATCCAAGGAGGGCTAAAAAGACCTGATAGAAATAAATTGACATAACTAAACCCTGTGAGAATTTTTTAAAAGGGGCGAGAACGCCCCTGGTGATTATTTAACAGGACCACCTGTCCATTGAAATTTATAAGTTGTTGTGAAAGGCTCAAACCATTTACCAACACCGCTCTCTTTGTCAGCGTGACGACCAAAACCTTGTTTTTCTGGATTATCAATGTGGAATTTAAGCTCATAGTTACCTACGCCTGTATCCATTTTTACGTTAGCACCATAGTGTGGGCCATCGCTTGCAACCATTGGCATAAAGGTACCTTTTTTAACTTTGCCGTTATCAAGGTTTTTTAGCTCGTAGTTAATCTTTAGGTATGGGATCCACTCACCTTCGCCAAAGCCGTTTTTATTACCAGCAATAGCGTGTATGTCAGCTTCTAGGTGAAAATCAGCTAGGCTTGGAGCTAGGTCAATACCCTTTGGTTCCATGTCGATTGGTTGCAAATAAACTGCAGCTATCTCCATACCATTAGCCTCTACAGGCTCACCGATTGGGTGCTCACCAGCAAGTGCAAAACCAGCTGCTAGGCTAAGTGCTAGAGCTGAACTAAGAATTTTATTCATTTCCTCTCCTTTAAATAAGATTAATTTTTATTTTGTTTTGATTTCATAATAACGATGCCAATAACAAGGGCAAGCACCATAATGATTTGAGGCACTAAGCTCTCATAATATGGCTGAAGTCCTAGCCAGTCTCTCATCCAGTCAGGGAAGCTAAGTCCATTTATGATAGTTGGGATGAAAATTTTACCCTCAACTAGCTCGCCAACACCCTTGCCAACAAAGACGATCGACATATAAAAGATGATCGCTGACGTAAATATAAAAAATGGTTTAATAGGAATTTTAACAGCAAAAATTTTAAATAAGAAATAGACTATTAAAAGAACGACAAGTCCTATCACAAAGCCAGCTGCTATCATTGAGTAACCAGCTGAATCTTTAGCTCCAAAAATAAGTGCCTGATAAAATAGTACAGTTTCAGCACCCTCTCTAAATACTGCTAAAAACACGGTCCACCAAAGTGTTGTGGTTGAGCCACTTGAGATAGACTCAGATACATGTGATTTAATGTAGTCATTCCATTTTTTAGCACCAGCATTTGAAAGAAGCCAGAAACCAACATAAAATAGAAGTCCCACTGCAACAAGCATCGTGATACCTTCCATAAGCTCTCTTTTTTGACCTGCTGCCTCGCCAAAAATGACATTCATTAACCACGCCATGACAAAACTTAAGATAACAGCCACGCCAACTGAGCTATAAACAACTTTACCCATCGCTTTAGCATTACCAGTTTTTACAAGATATGCAACAACAGCAGCAACAATGATAAGCGCCTCAAAGCCTTCTCTTAAAATAATAGTCAAAGCCCAAACAAATAAAGACCAAGGTGAGCTTGAACTGCTAGTTTTCTCAAGTGCAGCTGTTAGCTGAGATGACATCTTACTTGCACTCTCTTCAAGTGTTTTTTCGTCTGCACCTGATTTCATAAGGGCTACAAGATTGCCAAATGTAGCTTCAATAGCTGTTTTTAAATTTACATCTATTGCACCTACTTTATTCTCCATGCCGCTACCTTCAAACTCATCAAAGTAGATGTCTTGGATATCGCCCATGGCTTTTTTTACATCACCATTTTTATAAAGTGTGATAGCAGCTTGAATTTTGTCGTTTATGCTTTGAACGACTTTGGTATAATCTACACCACTATCTTCTTCAGAAGCTGCTTCTACATCGCTCATATCAACTTTTGCAAGTTTTGCAGTATCAGCTGGAAGTTTTGAGACAGCGTCATAAGCTAGCTTTTTGATCTCATCTAGCTTGGTTTTAAAGTCATCTTTGCTTATACCATTTGTGATGCCGCTGATCGCTTCGCCCATCTTTCTTTGGATGTCAGCATCTATGCTTTTACCATTTTCTATATGCTGGCGAATAGCGATTTCAAGTTGAGTATTTCTGTAGTCTGTAAATTTAGCATCTTGGATAGCATTTTTAGCATCATCTTGCTTATCACTCTCATAGCTTGCTATTGCTTTATCTAGATCGGCTGATAAATTTGTAAATGCTACCTTCCATTCAGGGATAAATTTAGAAGTATCATAGTCAGTTGCAGCAGCTTGAGCTGGGCTGTCTGAATACTCACCAACTAGTCTATGTCCTTTTAAAATAACTGGTAGAACTTCAGCGATCTCGCTATTTATCTGATCTATTCTTTTTTGCACATCATCTGGTGCTTCGCCTGCTTTTATCGCCTTTCTGATCTCGCCAAACTGCTTCTCCATTGAGTAAGCTTTTTTCTGACCTAAATTTATTCTGATGCCAGCTTCGACATCTTCAAATAAGCCAAAATAAGCATTTTGAGTATCACTGACCGCTTGTTCAACATTGCCCGCTCTATACTCTGTTATTACTTTTTGTAGCGACTCTTTTATCTGAGCTGCGACTTGCTCATAGTCGTCGTTTTTTGCCACGAGCCAAATAGGCAACAACATAATTAACATAAATTTTAAGAATTTATTCATTAAATAAACCACCTGTGAGATTTTTTTGAAGCGAATATTACCAAGGCTTTACTTTGATTAAAATAAAAACGATTATCATAAAATAGAGCAAATTGAGATAATAAAGAGAAATTTGTCTTCAAATAGCCAATTTTAAATGGTTTTAGAAATTTTCTAATGTAAATTTAAAATTTATCTTTTGAATAAAAAATAGTCGCTTTATAAAAAATGAAAAGGTTTTTATGTTTAAAATTTAGAATTTAAAGGAGAGCAAATGCTCTCCTTCTTGTTAGGCATTTAGCCCAGTGTTTCTTAGCATAACGCGTTTGCGATATACGTTTGATACTTCAGCCGCATCTCCAACTAAAAGTGCATTTGTAGCACACACAGCCGCACACATAGGCACTTTTCCTTCGGCCATTCTATTTTGACCGTATAGTTCTCTCTCCTCGTGTGAGTTTGTTGGCTCTGGACCGCCTGCGCACATTGTACATTTATCCATAACGCCTTTTACGCCAAATGCTCCATCTTTAGGGAACTGTGGTGCACCAAACGGACAAGCATATAAGCAGTAACCACAGCCTATGCATTTATCTTTATCGTGAAGCACGATGCCATCAGCTCTAATGTAGAAACAATCAACTGGGCAAACTTGCTCACAAGGTGCATCAGTACAGTGTTGGCATGCAATGGTAGTTGAAACCTCTTTACCTTCGATACCATCGTGAAGTGTAATGACCTTTCTTCTATAAATTCCTACTGGAAGTTCATGAGCAGAAGAGCAAGCAACTTGGCAACCATAACAACTAATACATCTATCAGTATCTACGAAAAATTTCATTCTTGCCATTTTATTCCTCCTTACTCTTTACCCATGGCGTCTCTCTCGCCATATTCATGGAAAAACGATGTTTTAAATGTATTTTCCTCAGCTTTTTCTATGCGGCAAAGACCTGCGTTAAACTCTGAAATTTGAGTAACTGGGTCAAATCCGTAGTTAGTAACTGTGTTAAAGCTCTCGCCGATAACATAAGGCTTAGTGCCCTCTGGATAGCGAGCTGAAAGATCAACGCCTTGCATAATACCAGCGAAGTTGTATGGCATACAAATTCTATCTGGAGTTACCATCTGGCTGTGATAGCATCTTACTTTGATCTTTGTGCCTTGTGGACTGTGGATCCACATCATATCGCGGTCTTTTATACCGTATTGTAAAGCTAGCTCTGGGTTAACATTAGCAAACATCTCTGGCGTAATAGCTGATAGATATTTACTGGTTCTTTCGATCATGCCAGCACCACTTAAGTTTACGACACGTTGCGTACTAAATACGATAGGGAACTCTTTTGACCAATCTTTTGCCTGTTGCTCTGACTTAAACTTAGTAGAAACACGGAAATTTCTAGCTTGATCTTCAAATGTCGGATACTTTTGAACAAGATCCCAGCGTGGTGAGTGAACAGGCTCTCTATGTTTTGGAATAGGATCAAGGAATTCCCAAACGATAGCTCTTGCCCTTGCATTACCATAAGGCACAACACCTTTTTCACGGCATTTTTCAAAGATAATACCACTATAATCCATACTCCAGCTTGGTCCCATCTTAGCTTTCTCTTCTTCAGTTAGAGTTATGCCTAAGACTTTTTCTATATTCTCTTTTGTGATTTGTGGATAGCCACCTTTTATAGCTGAGCCAACAAGTGTTGTCTCTTCGCTAGCTAGCTGACTAACGCCATTATGTTCGAGTCCAAAGCGATTTCTAAAGCCTGAACCACCTTCAACATAAGGTTTGCTCATATCATATAGTATTGGAGTTCCAGGGTGTTTTTCATCCCATGCTGGCCATGGTTTACCGTAGTATTCGCCTTTGACTTCACCGCCAATACCTATTAGCGTATCTGGGTCAAATTTATCCCAGTTTGCTTGATGTCGTCTAAACATCTCGGCTGTTCTACCACCATAACCTATAGAATTTCCAATTCTTGCTATCTCATTTGTCGCATCATCAGGCCATACAAAATCATCTTTTACTTGTTTTATTTCATGATCTACGATACCCATTTTCATGCCTCTTACGTATTCATCGTAAAAGCCAAATTTCTTAGCAAACAAGAACATCACTTCGTGATCGCCCTTGCTCTCATAAAGTGGATCAACAACTTTTGTTCTCCATTGTCCTGAGCGGTTTGTAGCACTTAAGTGACCTTCATTTTCAAATGCAGTCGCTACTGGCAAGATATAAACGCCATCTTTTCTATCTGAAAGGATAGAAATTTCATTCACAAATGGCTCAGCTACAACGATCATATCTAGTTTTGAAGCTGCTTCTTGAATTTTAGCTAAGTGTGCCATAGATGTTAGACCAGTTCCTTGAACCCAAAGAACTCTTAATGCACCACTACTAAATGTATTCTCCTCTTTCAAGACGCCTTGCCACCATTTTGAAAGTGACCAGCCTTTTTCGTTTCTCCAGTTTCTATCTTCTGGATGTTTAGGATCGTGGTAATAATACTCTTCAAAGACTGTGTTTTTAACAGGAGTACCACCTTGTTTTGGCTCTTTTGTTGAGACTGCAAAGCGTTTAATAAATTCGTCATAATCAACGCCCCAGCCTTTGCAGTAATATTTCCATGCTGCATCAGTTAAGCCATAATACATTGGCAAGCTATCTGAAAGGTTGCACATATCAGTTGAGCCTTGAACATTGTCGTGACCACGAATGATATTACAGCCACCGCCTGCTTTGCCCATATTTCCTAGAATTAGTTGAAGGATAGGTAAAATTCTTGTATTTGATGTACCAACTGAGTGTTGAGTGATGCCAAGTGCCCAAACAACAGTACCCGGTTTTGTATGAGCTAGGATATCTGCGGCTTTTAGTAGCTTATCAACTGGCACTCCAGTAACATCAGATGTAACCTCTGGTGTCCAGTGCTCAGCCTCTTTTCTTATCTCATCAATACCGTAAGTTCTATTTTCTATAAATTCTTTATCTTCCCAACCATTTTTAAGAATGATGTGAATAAGACCATAAACAAGTGCAATATCAGTTCCTGATCTTTGTCTTAAATAAAGATCAGCATGTGCAGCTGTCTTTGTAAAATTTGGATCAGCTACAATTAATTTTGCATTGTTTCTATCTTTTGCTTGTAAAGTGTGCTTCATGCCACCAACTGGGTTTGCCACAGCTGGGTTTGCTCCAATGATAAATATACATTTTGAGTTTGCAGCCATATCTCCAAAGTGGTTTGTCATCGCGCCATAACCCCAAGTATTCGCCACACCGGCGACTGTTGCGCTATGTCAAATTCTTGCTACGTGATCGTTACTGTTTGTACCCCAAAATGCACAAAATTTTCTAAAGTAGTAAGACTGTTCGTTGTTAAATTTAGCCGATCCTAAGAAAACAACACTATCAGGGCCATCTTCTTTACGGATCTGAAGCATCTTATCACCGATCTCATTTACAGCTTGATCCCATGAAATTCTTTGCCATTTACCATCAACTTTTTTCATAGGATATTTAATGCGTTGTTTGCTATGTGTAAGATCGATCTGATCGATACCTTTTGAACAGTGTGAGCCCTGAGATATTGGGTGGTACATTGCCATATCTTGGCGGATCCAAACACCATCTTTTACCTCAGCCTCGATACCACAGCCTGCTGAACAAATAGAACAAATAGTCCTAACCTTTTTTGAGCCAGGAAAAGGATCTTTTATCTCTTCCGCACTCGCCTCTCTTATCGTATCATTTTTCCCAAAAGCCATTGTGGTGCCAGCACCAAGTGCTGCTAGCTTTAAAAATGAACGTCTCCCTATACGTGCATCACTCATGGTTTTCTCCCTTAATAAGCGATTTTATAGTAGGTTTCCCAATTTTTGCTTTTTTTATAAAGCACCTCTTTTTTGTTAGACTTACCTACGACGACGCCATTGCCATCAGGAGCTAAGTCATCACTAGTTGTTTTTGCTATTGCAGAAACTGCGAGTATTCCGCCAGCAGTACCAACTTTTAGAGATTTCTTTAAAAAATCTCTTCTTGATCCTTGCATTTTTTCTCCTTGCCTCTCAAATCTTAAAAATTTGAGAAATTTGGTTCCATGATATGTAAAATTTGCATATTTAGAGATACTAAAATATTGCAAATAGTCTATTTCAGGGCTTTTAGAGCCTAGAATTAAACTATGTAAATTTAGCATATTTATAAAATAATAAAAGTAAATATATAATATTAATTATATTTGTTAAGTATTTATTAAAAATATAGTTAAATGTATTTTAAAATTTAAGAATTTTTATTAAAAGAAGAAATTCTAGGGAGAGCTCCCTAGAAAAGATTATTTTAGATCACTTTTGTTTATGATAAATGGCACTGATCTAACGCCAGCTGAGAAATATTTTTTACGTAAAGTATCGATCTTGTCGCTCTCTTCTTTGCTAACATTTTTTTCATCCACGTTATAATCTTCAGAAAAATACTTTCTTAAAATTTTAACCTTATCGCTATCACTTTTTGCATTTTTTATATCTTTATAGATCAAAGCACTTTTTTGCAAAGACGATAGTTCATGCACTGGAGTTAGGATGATTTCAACGTTATTGTCTTTTAATGTCGTTTCGATCTTTGCTAGCTCGGCTCTACAATATGGGCATTCAGGATCTGAAAACATGATAAGAGTTGGCTTTTTGCTATCATTGCCAAGAGTTATAACATTTGCCTTGTCTTCATTTTTATAAATTTTAGCTAGTGATTTTACTAAATCAAGTGCTGCTTTTTCTGCGATTACCTTTTTTTCTTCAGCCAAATAAGACTTTTGCTCCTTTAAATTTACAACATCAGGAAACATAAGATCGCCCTTAACAAAAGTCACATCTTCTTGAGACATATCTCCTTTGCTAAATTTTAAGCTTACTTTTTCTATATCATCTAAAATTTTAGTGCGCTCTACGACTTTTACATTAACACCATCGATATTTTGATTTTTAAAAACTTCTGAGTAAAAATCTTCTATTTGCTTATTACTAGCTGCCACTAGGCTAGTTGCCGCTAATATTGAGGCCAAAACCACTTTTTTCATTTTTTTCCTTTTTAAAAATTTGGCGGATTATATTTGTTTTTTGTAAATGAATACTAACCACGAAAGACTCTATCATTTCCTTGCTTTATTATGTCACTCTCAAGATCGAGCTGCTCAAGATAAGCGATTACATATTTTCTACTTAAATTTAGTGCATCCTTGGCGTTTGTGACATTTACAAAGCCTTGATTTTTTATGATGGCTCGAAGCCTATCAAGTGCCATTCTTAGCGAATTTCTAGTGATAAAAAGATTATGCTCCAGCCTTACAACTCTACCCATTGCAGTTAGTTTTTTAAGTGCATTATCGCCACTTAGCCTATCTATTTCCAGCTCATCATATATATTATAAGGCGCCGTTGGAGCTAGCTTTCCGCTTTCTAAAATTTCATAAATTTTCTCTTCAAGCCTTACTTTTAGTTTGCTTATATCAACGCCCTTTTTTGTATAGACGCCATCATTTTTAGAGATTAAGTTTATACTTTCAAGCTCATCAAGTGCTTTTTGAGCCAAATTTTGA
This sequence comes from Campylobacter concisus, assembly GCF_902460845.1. Taxonomy (NCBI): domain Bacteria; kingdom Pseudomonadati; phylum Campylobacterota; class Epsilonproteobacteria; order Campylobacterales; family Campylobacteraceae; genus Campylobacter; species Campylobacter concisus. The sequence continues at coordinate 79,383 of NZ_CABPVS010000003.1, forward strand.
CTAGCCCAAGCAAGCTTTAGGCTTATACTTTGAGCTGAGAAAACGGCAAATTCGTTCTTTTCTATCATAAATTTAACCACAGATTTTATCCGCTCAATCGCGCTTAGATCGTAGATATTTAAAGCTTTTTCATCGACAAAGACGTTTGAGACTTTTTTAGCCACATTTACTGCCTCTTCGTGACTCAAACCAAATCTTTGATAAGAAGAGATGATGCCAAAGCCATTTTTGTGGGCTTCTTTAAGTATAGAAAATGCTCCAATGAAATCATGCTTTAAAAGTGCTGCTAAAAAGAGAATTTTTCCAGCCTTTTTTAGTGGCTCAAGTACAGGGTTTAGTACTCTACCACCACCTATCACTCGTGCGTCTGAAATGAGAACAAAAGTCTCGTCAAATTTCAAAAACATATCGCTTTGAAATTTAAAGGCAACAAAGTAGCTATCATCTTTTTGGCTTAGTATTAGCACCTTTGCAGGGACGTTTTTAGCACCCACACAAAATGTTACGTTTTGCGAGTGGATCAAATTTTTAGCAGTTACGACCGCGTCTGCCTCTCTAAAACCTCTAAAAAAGCCTTTCTTACTAAGTAGCTGCCCCTTTTTAAGCTCACCAAGCTCTATGCCTGTCAAATTTAGTGCCACGCGGCTGCTCACACTCGCACGCTCTACAAATTCATCGTGGCTTTGCACGCTTCTTACGAGTACCTCTTTGCTAGCGTCGTAGTTAAAAAGCTTCTCATTTTTATTGACACTTCCCTCTATCACGGTACCAGTTACGACGCTACCAATACCTTTTAGACTAAAAACTCTATCGATGTAGTATCTAAAAACGCCGTCCTCATCGCGTTTTTTAGCCCTTAGTGTAAAGAGATAGTTTCTAAGCTCATCGATGCTTGCCTTATCCTTTATACTAACGGCGAAAATTTCTAAAATTTGTAAATTTTTAAACTTAGAAATTTCATCTCTTATCTCTTTTTTTCTTAAATTTATAGTCGCTTCATCGACTAAATCACACTTTGTAAGTGCCACGATCAAGGATTTCACGCCAAGGATATTTAAAATTTCAAGATGCTCCAAGCTTTGAGGCATAAGCCCGTCATTTGCTGCCACCACAAACAAGCACGCGTCAAAGCCATATGCGCCACTTATCATCGTTTTTATTAGATTTTCATGCCCAGGCACGTCGATAAAGGCGATATTTTCGCTATTTTTGCTTAAATTTGAAAAGCTTAGATCGATCGTTATGCCACGCTTTTTCTCCTCTTCAAGATTGTCCCCCTCAAAGCCGTTTAGCTCCTTTATAAGAGCAGTTTTGCCGTGGTCGATATGCCCTGCTGTTCCTATTATTAAACTCATTTTTCTTCCGTTTCATTTATTATTTTTATTAGCGTCTCTACGTCCTCATCTAAAAGCGATCTAAGATCTAGCATAAATTTGTCATTTTCTATGCGTCCGATCACCTTTTTTTGCCTAAATTTTAGCTCGTTTAAATTTGCCTCTCCTCTAAATGCAAGTGCGATGCTTGGGATCTTTTTATTTGGCATCGCCCCACCTCCTACAAAGGTTTGTGTGCCTACTATCTCAAGTGGATTTTTTAAATTTTTATTTATAAAATTTGCTAAGTTTTCAAGCTCTTTTACGCTTTTGTGAAGCAGTTTTTGCGTTGTGATTAGCTCGAATTCTTTATTTAAATAAGCTTTCATGCTCTCAGCCAAAAGCGAGATGATCACTTTATCTACGCGAAGCATCCTTAAAAGCTGGTTTTTCCTAAGCTTTGCGATGAGCTCTTTTTTGCCAACAATTATGCCACACTGCACCGCACCAAGCAGCTTATCGCCACTAAAACTAACTAGCGAAACATCTTTTAAATTTTTTAGATCTGGCTCGTTTTTGTCAAGATTAAACGGCAAATTTCCGTAAAATCCGCTGCCAAGATCAAAATAATCTATCAAATTTTGCTCACACGCCAATTTGTTTAATTCATTTGCTGTAACCTCTTCGCTAAAGCCCACGATGTCAAAATTTGAGCGATGAACCTTTACAACCATCGCCGTTTCTTCGCCGATCGCCTCTTCGTAGTCCTTTAGTCTAGTTTTGTTTGTCGTGCCAACCTCTTTCAAAAAGCAGCCCGCATTTGCCATAACTTCTGGCACTCTAAAACTACCGCCGATCTCGACTAGTTCGCCTCTGCTAACGACGACTTCCTTGCCCTTTGCAAAGGTGTTTAACACCAAAAATACAGCACTTGCGTTATTATTTACAACGATAGCGTCCTCAAAACCAAATGCTCTAGCTATTAGCGAGCCGATATAGTCATATCTGTTTCCACGACTGCCTGTTTCTAGGTTATATTCAAGGTTAGAATATCCTGTGATAACTGGCGTCGCTCGGTTTAAAATTTCTTTATCTATTACACTTCTAGCAAGATTTGTGTGAATGGTCACACCGGTTAAATTTAGCACTCTTTGAAGGCTTGATTCATTAAATTTATGATATTCATTTAGGATTAAATCTATTATTTCTTGCAACGCAAAATTTGCATTTTCATTTAAAATTTTAGCTCTAACTTCATTTAAAATTTGCCTCGCAAGCAATGTGACTAAATTTATATCAAATCCTGAAAATGCTTCGTTTTTTATGATCTTATCAACTTGTGGGATATCTCTTAAATCGCTCAATTCGTGCTCCTAGTAAGTTAGTTTTACCAAGCCGTGATTTTAACATAGATTTGCTTTTAAAACATTATTCCAGACCCTACAAGAACTTACTATATCCACCATTGCAATAATACTGATCTTGACATAAAGCTTGATACATTGCTGTTTTCCAGTGATTTATATGATTCATAGCTTTAGATTTAAATTTTTTATGAAGTTCTTCTTCTATATCTGTTGTTGTTAAATTTTTATTTTCAAATTCTATTCTCAGGTCGCTCAATTCACTAGCTGCTTCAACGGCATATCTTCTAGCTAATTCGTACACCGAAAAATGCCCTTCAATTTTCTTTTTATCCAAATCATTATTAATATTTTTTGTGTCTACAAAAAATTCCATAACGAGTGCAGGCCAATTCACTTTTGCAAATAACCACTGTATTTTTGTAAAGTTATCATAATATGGGTGAATAGTATTTAAAACTATATTTCTTTTTATGGCATTACAGTCCCTACAACATCCAATCAGATTGTTTGGCAATATTGAAAAAATTGGAAACTCGGATTTTGGTAAATAGTGATCCAATGTAGCTACTTGCCCCAATCCGCAATATGGACACTTGCCTAATTTTGGACTAGCCTTTATTTGATTATAGTATTTTCTTGGCTCCTTTCCTCTCACTAAGCGCTTATCATACAAATCAAATAAATCGTTTTTTATATCTTCGTATCTAGCAAATTTTTTATAATTAATCGGTTCTTTGATTATATACTTATCAAGATATTTTTCTCTTACACTGTTGCGGTAATCGCAAGCGTTTAATAAAAATACATATAAATAATTTAATAATTTATTTTTCTTCGCCTCATCCTTTATTCCATTACAACAACATTTATATATGTCAGATTTACTTATTTTAGGCATATCTACTACAACCATAAGACTATTTCCTATTGTTTAATAAGGCTCTTACCAATAATCTTGCTTCGGATCCAAGCTGATTATTATATTCTTCCATTATGCTATCATAAGAGGCTCCATTTTCTTTTTTTACACTATTGTCCAGCATCGCATAAAAGCCCGATTTGTTTACCTCAAGGCCAAAAATTTCTTTAGTTAATGTTCCTATCGTCTCTCCAAATGTTTCAATATCAAAACGCTCCGCTTTAGCCTCTAGACCAAATCTACTTAGTCTCCAAACGCAGCTCTTCGGAACCTCTTGTAAAACCACAGGCGAATGAGTCGCTATAATAGCGACCGCATTCTTTTTTATAAGCAAATCTGATAACGCCCTCATAAAGGATGATAATAAAGGCGGATGCAAATGACTTTCTGGTTCATCTAATAATACAAGGGTTTTTTCTTCTATCTTTTCAAAAATTTTAGTAATAGTTAATAATATTATAGCGTGCCCTGAACTTAATTTTCTAAATAAATCCATAGCCGGTTGCTTCAAGCCTTGACTAGTAGCTTTATCATCTTTTTTAAATTCCATAATAACTTCTACCGTTTGGCGTATAATCTCCATAATATTCAACTCTTTGAATATTGGATCTGATTCCAGTTGGGATATTAAATTTTTGTATTGTTCTATATTTTTATTACTTAAAATTTTTACAAAGCTACTAGCAAACTCGTCTGAAAGTTCTTTATTGTCTTTTAAATGGTTTTTTTCACCAGATACTGTGCCGCTCTCTTCTGGATTAAATTTTAACTTTTTAAGTCCGATATAAGAATACTCTGGGTATTTTTTTTCCGAAAATGGCAAAAATGGGTCAAATGCACTATAGGATACCGATAAAATTCTTGAAAAAATTTTACGAGGAGGCTTTACTTTTTCTCGTTCTCCAAAAATATCTTCTTCAAATTCAAAGAATTTACCATTTTCACAATCTAAACCAATAAAGCTTTTTGTCATATTATTTAGCAAATGGGTTTTACCAACACCATTTCTTCCGATTAATACATGGATGTTAGTTGGAGGATTTGAATCCGCAAAAACCTCAAAATACAACTTATAACCAGCCTGATTATTTACACAAGATGTCTCATATCCAAAGCTATAGTCATCTAAAATAGCTCCACCATCCAGTATTCTCTTATACTGCCCTCTAATTGTAACTAAACTAGTGTCCCTCAAAAGTGAAGTTGTGAATACATCTTCACTTAATGCCTCATTTAGAAGCTCTTCATTTTTAATAACATCATTAATACTTGCTAAAAATATATCCCTTATTTCTGCAGACATTTGGCTTAACAACGAATAATATTCGGGACTTTGACCTAATGAAAAATAGCTACTACCTAGGCTCTCGAATTTTGGAGGTATCTTTGTTTGCTTTTGACCAAAAGAGGCAATTTTTACATAACCTAAATCATATTTTTTACCACTTATGTCAAAAATGACTATCTGGTACAGCGTTTTATACCCAAAATCATCCCAATTGTCGTAACACAAATAAACTTTACAAGCATGATGAGGAAACAACTTATCGTTTTCAAGTCCTTTAATTCTTGAAAACTGACTCCAGTCCTTTTCAAAAAATTCTAGCATATTTCATACGTCCTAAATTAAATACTTAAGATAATAATTGAAACAATTATATCGTTTTGTTCTATAAAAATATCAGGTTTATCTTTATGTAGTGCCAAATAAATTTACTAATTTTTAAAAATTTACAATTTTTCTTAAACCAAAAAATAGTTAGATTTTTTCAGAGTCTATTAATCCCATTAATATTAGAATAAGTCCGTTTTTGATAATAGGAGAAACAATGAAAGAATTTGGCTTTTATAACGATTTTGACGATGCTTTGATGCTAAATGAACAAATAGAGATCAACAACGAAAATGGCGACTATCTCGTCTCTAACTCGCCAAAACTAAAAGCAAATGTCATCGCACCTGAGATAAATTTTTACCTTAAAAATACAACTGCAAATGTCTTAGAAAAAGCCAAAAACACGCTTTTACTATACGAAGCAAGAGCTAGTGCCTTTGACATGGCAAAGGATGTAGACTTCGAAAAAGAGGTTGGCAAAAATGTCGTAATAGTTAGCAACTCAGGCCGCGAAGAGCTAGCAAATCTACTAAAAGAAAATGGTTATAAGGTCATTGAGTTAACGCACTTTGAAGTAAAATTTATATACGGCGCGGCTGGTGAGCTAAGCGTTTTGGTACTTAGAGCAAATGACGAATTTGAAGTTGATTGTGACTTTTTCTTGGTTGAAAACGCAAGGGACTATATGCTAAAACAAAGCGGCTGTTACGAGATAGCAGGGCTTAAAGATGAAAAAGTGCTTGAAATTTTAAATGCAAAATCACCAAAATTTAGATATAAAAGTTTCACTCAATACGACTCATCTATCTGCCAGTATCATGAGAGAAGGACTGAAATTTGCGGACGTTGTGCCGAAGTTTGCCCGACGGTTGCGATATTAAAAGAGGATGAGACAAAGCATCTTGTATTTTCACAGATAGACTGCACAAACTGTGGAAACTGCATAAGCGTCTGTCCTAGTGGTGCACTTGATTACACGATAATGCCTCAAAGCTCATTTGCTGCTGTGGCAAAGCTTTATAAAGGCAAGATTGCACTCATTGTGCCAGAAGAGATAAATTTAGAAGATCTTAGTGTTAGCCTACCAGAAAATGTCCTACCTTTTGCCATTTCAGCTGCACATTTTCTAAGCCAAACGCACTTTTTGACACTCCTTCAAGAAAGCGGTGCTAGCGTTATTTTATTTAGCAAGAGCCTTGGTAAAGGTGAAAAAGATGCCATTAGCATCCTAAATCAAATTTATGAGCTTAAATTTAAAGAAACTGCGATCTATCACGTAAAAAATGAGACTGAGCTAGAAAGCGCGCTTAAAAAGGCTAAATTTATAGATGGCTCTCAGCACTCTATAACAGAATACGCGCTACCAAAAAGAGAAATTTTTGCAAAAAGGCTCGAGTTTTTAGTAGGTAGCGAAGATCTTGGCGTAGTAAAAAGCGGCGAGATGATAAGATACGGCGATGTCAAGATAAACACTGATAGCTGTACACTTTGTCTAAGTTGCGTTGGCGCTTGTAACGTAAGCGCGCTAGTGGCTGATAAAAAGACAAATTCGATTTTATTTAATCCAAGCGTCTGTACAGCTTGTGGATACTGCGAACTAAGCTGTGCTGAAAAAGACACCATAAGCCTTGAAGTTGGAAAAATTTCTCTTAAACCTGAGTTTTTTACATATAATGAGCTGGCACGAGATGAGCTTTTTGCCTGTGTTGAGTGTGGAAAAGAGTTTGCGACTAAAAAAGCAGTCGAAAAGATCGCAACTATAATGCAACCAAGATTTGGCAACGATAGGGTTAAGATAAAAGCACTTTACTGCTGTGCTGACTGTAAGGCCAAACTAATGGTTCAAGCCCAAATAAACGCGATGAAAGAGGATTTATTAAATGGATAAAAACATCATAAAAGCAAGATCATATTTTTACGAATTTCTAGCATATCCTATGTTTTTTTACACAAATGATGAGAAATTTTCAAGGTGGAAAGAGCAGTTAAGATACTTAAGCGCAAATCCTTTAAGCGAGGATAGTGATGCTGCGTTTAAAAATTTAGATAAATTTAGCTTTGAAGAATTTTCAAAAGAACAAAATGACGTTCTTTTTGGCTTTACAAATATCCCCTTAAGCGCTTCATTTTATGAAGAGGGCAGAGATAACGGAGCAGCTAGGCTTAGGGTTATTGAATGTTTAAAACTAAGCCCATATAGACGTGATAGCGAGCTTTGCAAAGACAGCGAGGACTACGTTGGATTTATATTTTTAGCGATGGCTACATTTTTAAAAGATGAGTTTAATGATGCAAAAAATATTAGCAATAAGCTATTTTCTGAAACTTTAAATTTATTTGTAGATGAGTTTGGCTCGCTACTTTTGGCTCACAAAGAGGCAAATTTCTTTAAATCATATATTATTATTTTAAAAGATTTCATCGATCTTGAACGCTCTATACTAAACGTAGAAGCACCGGCTAAGCCAAAAGGCGATAGTGTCGCCATGGCAGCACTTAAGAAAGAGCCATTTCAAAGCAAGATGCCAACAATCAAAACCAAACTTCACTGGGAGGAATTTTCTCCAGTCATTTCACACGAGTTTAAAGACTAGCTTAAATTTACTCTTAGCCTGGCTAGGAGTAAATTTAACATCCGCTTAAATTTGCTAATATTCTTGATATTTTATAATTATTAGCAATTTGGTAGTAAATTTCTTTAAATTTTTACAAAGGATTTACAATGGTAATGACACACTACATGGAGCTTTTATCGCTCAATCAACCTTACAATCTAATCCTCTACATGGTGATACCTATGGGGCTTGCGGAGCTTTTAGTGGCGATGGAGTTTTTTACGATGTATCACATGGATAGCGGAAAAAATGCTGGCTTTAAGGCTATTAGTAAATTTGTTGGCATAGTTCTTGGGGTCTATTTTACAGCTCTTGTGATCTATTTTATGGCAAAAATTTATCCAAGTATAAAATGGCGTGGATATGCCGATGTTATAGCTATCTACTCATATCTCATCGGCGTCATACCACTTCTTGGCATCGCGCTTTTAGAGCTAAATTTGATCTACAAAAACGCAAGCGAAAAGGCAAAGCTAAAGCTTCATTTTTGCCTACTCATATTTTTCTTGATCGTCGGACACGTCGCTATGATATTTGGCATGGTTGATCCTACCATAACAGGCTACAAGGCTAATGATGGCGCGATGGATATGCATATGAATATGCAAATGAACATGCCAGCAGATATGCCGATGCACGATCACCACAAGATGATGATGCAAAATATGAGCGATGATAACTCAACTAATATGCATATGCACCACTAAATTTTATAGCTTCTTGGCAGCTACTAAGAAGCTATAAAAATTTAATTCTTTTTGCTGCTTTTAATAATCTATTTTCTTTAAAAAATTTTCTGAGTGATTTTTGCTCTTTTGGGCCTATTTTGTAGCTTATAAATTTCAAATACCACTTGATATCCTGTTCGCTTATGTCACGGCTTTTGGCATACTGAGCTAATATATAATTTGGAATTTTTACATTTTTTTGTAGAAATTTTGCAACCAGTCTTTTGTAAAACGAGCCATTTTTTACGTAAGAAAATCTACCAAAAACAAAGGGCAAATTTGTCTTTTCGTGCCAAATTTGACCAAGGTCGTAAAAGCACTCTTTGCCATCGCTTAAGTATGCCTTTAGCGCCCTGTCGCCTATGATCACTTCGCCATTTAGACGAAGCACCTTAGATAGGGCGTTCGAGCTAGCTGAGGCAGGATCTGGTTTTGGGGCTGAGTTTTTGCGCACAAGCACGCTTTTTACATCGTTTTTAGCGACTATTCCAAAATTTAGCTTCTTTAAATTTGCCTTTTTGCTAGCTATGCTTGAGATCACCGCAGCGTCGATCTTTCTAGCGTTTAGGGCTCTATTTAGCTTGCTTGGCACACCCTTTTTAAACTCGATCGCCTTTTTTATCTGAGAGCTTAGTGGAGCTGATTTTAAAAATACGTGAAATGGGAGTAAATTTAGATAATCAATCTTTCCAAATATCATTTTTCATCTTTTACAAGCTCAAATTTAACTAGCTCATTTTCGTTACAAACATCACGAAATAGCCGAGTCAAGCTCTCTTTTGTACTATTATCCAAAGAATTTTCATTTTTTAGCTTTATAAGCGTTGGCTCATTTATCTCGCAAAGGCAGTCAAAAAGTGCGTCTAAATTTTTGCCGTAGTACTTTGGCAGGTCAAATTTCTTGGCAAAATACTCATGCATCTTTTCTTTTTCGAGCATCTTTTTGGTATCTAAGATCACGATTTTCATTGCATCCTCTTCTCATAAAGCAGGTAAAAATGCTCGTAGTGATCGGGCGTGTAGTAGATAAGCCCGTCGTTTGAGTATAAAATTCTCTCAGCACCGCGCCTGCCACCATTATAATTTACATCGCACTCAAACCACTTTCTACCATCAGCATCTGGCAGCCTCTTTTCTCTGTTTGAAAATCTATCTCCGCCGATACTTTTGCCACCGCTTATCTGCCATAAATTTCCGCTTTTTGCATCCCAGCCAAGGTCAAGTGCTTCTTTTTTGGTTATGAAATTCTTTGGTAGTTTGTTAAATTTATAGATATAAAGTGCGACCTCATCTTTTGAGGTGTATGAGCCATTTTCTGTAAGGCTCTGGCTTTTTTGTCCCTCCTTGTTTAGCTGCTCAAGTAAAATTTGAGCGTTTTTATTTGCCTCACTACCATTATTTGAGAAAAAGAAAGTACCAACAATTACGGCTATTACAAAGGCGACTAAGGCTGGCAAAAGTCTTTTGTTCAAATTTAGCCCTTAAAGCGTGTTAAAAACTCTATCGCCAGCATCACCAAGACCTGGAACGATGTAGTTTTTCTCGTTTAGTTTCTCATCAATCGATGCCGTATAGACCTCGACGTCTGGGTAAATTTCACTAAATCTCTTTAGCCCCTCAGGTGCAGCGATGATAGAGATAAATTTGATCTCTTTAACGCCCTTTTCACGCAAGAATTTGACCGCATCTATCGCCGTGCCACCAGTTGCAAACATAGGGTCAATTATGATCGCCATGCGCTCTTTTGCATCTTTTGGAAGCTTTGCGTAGAAAAACTCAGCCTGCGCTGTCTCTTCGTTTCGCTGAAAGCCCAAAAAGCCCACGCTTGCATCTGGGATGATAGTAAAAACGCTATCAAGCATGCCAAGAGCAGCCCTTAAAATGGGGCATATCATCACCTTTGTAGTAAGCCTTTTTGCATCTGCCACCGCAACTGGAGTTTGGACTTTGACATCTTTTACCTTTAAATTTCTAGTCGCTTCAAATATCATAAGATAACTGATCTCATCAACTAGCATGCGAAACTGAAAAGGTTGGGTGTTTTTATCACGTAGAATGGTTAATTTATGCTCGATCAGTGGGTGCGAGATGAGTTTAACGTTTTGCATTTTTTATCCTTAAATTTACTATTTTTATAGGGTTTATCTTTACAAAATGCCAAAAGAGTTTAGCCCAAAAATTGGGCTAAATTTTAAAATCCTTTTGCAAGTTTGGCTCTATAAGCCTCAACATCAAAATCTTTTACTCTCGCTACGCCATCTTCAACTGCAGCTTTTGCAACTGCTGGAGCAACCGCTGTTAGCACACGTTTATCAAATGGTTTTGGGATGATGTACTCTTTACCAAATTTTAGCTCGCTAACGCCACTTGCCTTTAAAACCTCAGCTGGCACTGGCTCTTTTGCAAGTTGTGCAAGTGCTCTAGCTGCAGCCATTTTCATATTTTCAGTGATCTTTTTAGCTCTAACGTCAAGCGCACCTCTAAAGATAAAAGGGAAACCTAGCACGTTATTTACTTGGTTAGGATAGTCGCTTCTGCCTGTACCCATCATTACGTCACTTCTTACAGCCTCAACGTCCTCTGGATAAATTTCAGGCACTGGGTTTGCCAAAGCAAAGATGATAGGCTCTTTATTCATTGAAGCAACCATCTCTTTTGTAAGCACACCAGGCTTAGAAAGGCCTAAAAACATATCAGCACCCCTCATCGCATCAGCCAAAGTTCTATCCTCAGTTTCAAGCGCGAACTCTACCTTTTCAGGCGTTAGGTCTGTTCTTTTTGAGTGAATGACGCCTTTACTATCTATCATAACGATATGTTTTGCACCAAGCGCTTTATACATCTTCGCGCATGCAATGCCAGCTGCACCTGCGCCGCTAACTACGATCTTTATCTTTGAGATATCTTTGCCAGAAATTTCCATCGCGTTTATCATGCCAGCGCTTGTTATCATCGCTGTGCCGTGCTGATCGTCGTGCATGACCGGGATATCGACTGCTTCTTGAAGCTTTCGCTCGATCTCAAAGCATTTTGGAGCACGGATATCTTCTAAATTTATACCGCCAAATGTCGGAGCAAGAGCCTTGCAAATCTCAACGATCTTATCTGGATCATGCTCGTCTAGCTCGATGTCAAAGGCATCAACATCTGCAAATTTTTTAAATAAAACTGACTTTCCTTCCATAACTGGCTTACCAGCGATAGCGCCGATGTCGCCAAGTCCAAGAACAGCCGTGCCATCGGTGATAACGGCTACTAGATTTGCTTTATTTGTATATTTATAAGCTAGTTCATTGTCAGCTTCTATCTCTTTGCAAGGCTCTGCAACGCCAGGCGTATAGGCCATTGAAAGGTCTCTTGATGTCTCGCAAGGCGTCTTTACCTTTATCTCGATCTTACCGCCTATGTGGTAGTTTAGTGCTTCTTCTTTAGTTACATGTGTCATTTTTCTTCCTTTAATAAATTTTGTATTCTATTTTTCGTCTCGCTACTGCCCACTACTTCAAGCACTTCAAAGATGCTTGGGCTCACGCTTGAGCCAGTTAGCGCTATTCTTAGAGCCTGAGCTAGGTCTTTTAGCTTTAAGCCATTTTGCTCTAAAAATTTATTTGTTAGCTCCTCGTAGCCCTTTGCGTCAAGGTCGCGGTCTAAAATTTGAGCAAATTTAGCCAAAATTTCTTTGCTATTTTCATTTATAAATTTAGCCCAAGCTTTCTCATCGTAGCTTTTTGGAGCGTTGATGATCGCATTTGCACTATTTGCCATTTCGATTAGTGTCTTTGATCTCTCACGGAGCGAATTTAGAAGTAGCTCACCCTTTACCAAAGCCTTAAAATCCACGCCAAATTCAAGCATATCTTGTGCTAGCCTCTCGTAAGGTAAAGTCTTAATGTAGTGAGAATTTAGCCAGTCAAGCTTTTGAGCGTTGTAAGTGCTTGAGCTTTTGTTGATGTCGTTTGGATTAAAGTATTTAAGCATATCCTTAATAGTAAAAATCTCATCATCGCCGTGGCTCCAACCAAGACGAACGAGAAAATTTAAGAGTGCTTCAGGCAAATAGCCCATCTTTTTATACTCCATAACGTCAGTTGCGCCGTGCCTTTTGCTAAGCTTTTTGCCATCCTCGCCGTTTATCATCGCGACGTGATAAAATTTTGGTACCTTAAAGCCAAGCGCCTCGTAAAGAACGATCTGTTTTGGGGTATTTGATAGGTGGTCATCGCCGCGGATGACGTCTGTTACACCCATTAGCGCGTCATCTATCACAACTGTGAAGTTATAGGTCGGTGTGCCATCGCTTCTAGCGATGATGAAGTCGTCTAAGATATCTTCAACCTTAAATTTAACCTCGCCCTTTATGCCATCATGTATGACAATCTCGCCGCTAAGTGGGGCTTTTATACGGATGACTGGCTCTATGCCAGCTGGAGGAGTGCCAGTAAAATCTCTATATCTGTTGTCATATTTTGGACGCTCTTTTCTTGCCTCTTGGCTAGCTCTAAGCTCTTCAAGCTCATCCTTGCTCATGTAGCATTTATAGGCTTTGCCCTCATCAAGAAGCTTTTTAACATACTCTTTGTAAAGATCAAACCTCTTTGACTGATAGGTCACCTCGCCGTCGTGATCTAGCTTGCACCAAGCAAATGCCTCTTTTATGGCTTGCGTGGCTTCTTCTGAGTTTCGTTTTAGATCAGTATCTTCGATGCGAAGTAAAAATTTTCCATTATTAGCTCTTGCATATAAATAATTATAAAGGGCTGTCCTAAGTCCGCCTATATGTAGGTATCCAGTAGGCGAAGGAGCAAATCTAGTAACTATCATTTTGTGCCTTATTTTTATGTTATAATTGCCCAAAATTATATTTACTAAATACTTAAATAAAGGTTTTATTATGAAAAAATTGCTCTTTTTGGCTGCTGGCATGCTAAGTGCTTTAAATTTATATTCGGCTCAGATGATAAACGGTATCGCAGCTATTGTAGAGAACGAACCAATCACGCTTTATGAAGTTTATAGCTTAAAAGAGCAGCTAAGAGCTAGTGAACAAGATGCCTTAAATTTACTCATAAGAGATAGGCTCGAAGATGCTCAGATAAAAAATTTAAACATTAGCGTAACGCCATTTGAGCTAAACGATAGAATCGAATCAATCGCAAAGCAAAATGGCATGACAAATTCGCAGTTTAGAAGCTCTATCCAAGCTCAAGGCATGGACTTTTTGGAGTTTAAAAACAACATAGAAAAAAAGATGCTTCAAGAAAAGCTTTATAAAAGTATCTTGGCTGAAGCTGGCAAAAATGTAAATGAGCAAAAAGCAAAGATGTATTTTGATGCTAATCCTGATAAATTTAAGGTCTTTAGCACCGCTAGAGTCGTAGTTTATAGAGCAAAAGATCCTGAGCTACTTGAGGCTCAAAAGACAAGTCCGAAGCTACTAGACGGCGTGCAAACACAAGAGGTTAGTTTGGACTATCAAAGCATAGATCCAAGGCTTGCTGCGATCATCTCAAGCACAAATAACGGTGACTACACACAGCCTTTGCAAGGGCCTGACAGCTTTGATATGTTTTTAGTAAAAGAGAAGATCGGCTCATACACACCAAGCTTTGCAGACGTTAAGGATAATGTTATAAATGAGCTTTATCAAGGTGAGCAAGAAAAACTTATGGCTGATTATTTTGATAAACTCCGCGCAAAAGCAAAGATTCAAATTCTAAGATAAACTTGGTTTTAGCCATCTTTTGGTGGCTAAATTTCCCACCTCATTTTACACAGTAAAAGATTACACCGCCAAAGATAGCGGTGTAAATTTAGTTAAAACGTATAATGCATATTTATCATGAACGATCTCTCATCACCAGGTCTTGAGTCTGAACGCCAGTATTTTTTATTTAAGATATTATTTATTGCCAGTGTTATTTGAGCGTGTTCATTAAAGTTATATCCAGCACTTGCATCAAGCCTTACAAAGCCGGGCAAGTGTTGATCGGTTACGCTTGTTTTATTTACTTGGTAACTATATCTTTTAGAGTACCCGGTTACGCCACTTTCGACATACCATTTATCATTTTTAGCATATCTTAAAAAAACATTGCCCTGCCAGTTAGTTGTATTGTTTAGACTAAGTTTTTCATTTAATGGATTTGACTTATCATTTACGATGATGGCTCTCATGTATCCAAGTGAGCTTCTAAGATATAAATTTTCATAAATTTGACCCAAGATATTTAGCTCTATACCACGACTTCGCTCTTTACCACGCTGCGCCCAAGTATATGGATCATTTGTAGGATCTGGTCTATATCTTATATTATTATGCTCGATCTGAAATATCGCTAGGTTTGAGCTAAATTTATTATCAGCCCATGTGCTTTTTAAGCCGATCTCGTATTGCTCGTTATTTTGTGGTTTTAGATCAAGCATTGACGTATTGTCTGTACTTATACCTATATTTCCACGACCACCATAAGGTGCAAAGCTCTTTGAGTATGAGGCGTATGCGGTATGTTCTGGCAAAAAGTCCCACAGTAAGCCTACTCTTGGACTAAAAGAGTGCCCTTTGTAGCTATTTGTCATATCTGCAATATTTCTTGTTTTAAACTTATAAAAGTCAAACCTACTGCCAAGAAGTAGCCTATATTTGTCATCTAAGCTTATTAGATCTTCTAAAAATACTCCATTATTTATAGCTTTGTGTTTGTTGTCGGTCGTAAGCGGCATGTAACCCACACTACCCCAACTTGATCTTGATGCGTATGGATTTATGGTCACACTTTTGTCTTTATCGTACCAAAGCCTTGGATGACGAGTTTCTACGCTGTTGTCGTATCCAAAAGTAAGATTATGCTTAAATCTTGTAAATTCAAGATCTTTTGTAAGTGTTATAGAATTTGAGAGTGTGTCATTATCAGTTTGTTGTTTAGCATAGTTTTGCTTTAGTCTATTTCCAGGCATGATGGTACCACTAAAATAATGATCAAAATTTTGACTAGCTTTTCTGTATCCAAAAACCCATTTTAAATTTAGCTCTTTTGCCAGCTCGGCATTTAGCTCAGTGCGGAAAAGTGAAGTTTGTCTTCTGTAAAGTCACCATCGTGAGAAAATCCCTTTGTATAGTCGATACCAAGTTTGTCATAGACACTTTTTGTCGGCATTCTATCAGGTACACGCCAAGCATTATCATATGTGTATTGCGCCTCAAAGCTTACCGTTCCGCCATCATTTGTCACGATAATGCTTGGACTTACCATAAAATTTTTATATTTTACGCCCTCTCTCCATGACTTTCCACGTTCCATATCAGTCGTTAATCTTGCAGCTAATTGATTATTTACTACGTGATTTATATCGATACCACCACCATATCTACTCCAGCTGCCAACTCTTCCTGAGAGCTTATAAACAGGCATAAAATTTGCCTTCTTACTAACTAGGTTTACAACTGCGCCGCCATCGCTTCTTCCATATAAGATCGAAGCTGGCCCTTTTAAAATTTCAACTCTCTCAACATTTGCTGTACTGCGTCTTATCTGGCCAGAGTCTCTAACACCGTCTCTATATATATCACCGCCATCAACACTAAAGCCTCTTATCTTGATGCTCTCGCCTCTCATATCATAGCCTGCATCAATACCAGCATTTCCTTCTAGGATACTTGAGAGATCATTTGTACCGTAGTTTCTGTTCTTTTGTATATCTATATTTTCGATAGTTTGTGGCGTCTCTTTGTTACTGAGTCCATTTCTATTGATATCCGCACTATCATACGCGATATAACCTTTTAGGGTATTTTGCTCCGAGATACCTTCCACCTCGATAGTTGGTAAAACAACTGAATAATCACTGTTATTTGTATCTAAAGCCCACAGCGAGCTAAAGATCAGTGATGAAGCAAGTATGCTAAACTTCATAGAATTCCTTTAGATAAAATTAAAATCGATATTCTATATCAAAATAGCTTAAAATATTTACGTTATATTGATACTTATTAAACTTTGCTAATTTATTGTTAAAATTTAGTTCGATTTAGAATTATCGTTTGCCAAATCTTAAAACAAAATGCATTACTATTGCTGCTAAAAAATTTTAAGATTAAGGCTAGTATTTCAATGATCACACATTAACGTGAGCTTTTTGGACTTTTTGATGAGGTGATAGATATAAAAAGTGAGTAAATTTGACTGCAAAGGCAGCCAAATTTATATTATGCTTTTTTAGTAAAAACTCCGACATAAATAGCATAGATAAAGCCGATCGCTACGGCATATGGAGCGTAAGGAGTGATGCCAGCTCCTGAGCTTGCAAGTATGAAGTTGTGGCTTATCGCAGCGCCTGCTCCCATGCCTAAAACAAATACAGCTGAGCTTAAATTTCCAGCTCCCATTTGCACTAAATGTTTGCCTGGGCAGCCATAACTTAGGCTAAAGCAAAGACCAGCGAGCGTCATACTAAGAAAGTTCCAAAGAATGTCATTGTGAGCGATAGGCTGACCTTCAAAGCCAAATTTGTATTGATTTAACACTAAATTTGTAATGCTTGCAAAAACAATAACCGAGACGATGCCATAAAACATTGAAAAATCACGCTCGAAAACTTTACTGATCGCACCAACCGAACAAAATTTGCTTCTTTGCATAAAAACACCAATAACAATGGCGCAAATAAGTGAGATAAAGATATTTGCATGCATTGAACCTGGGCCTTTTTCTGAGCTAAATAATGCACCATTATCACCAAGCTTTAAACCAAAAACAAGGGCTGCTAAAAGCAAAACAGCAATAATTAATGGTAAAAAGGCAACTGGTTTTGTAGTGGCGTCATTTTCAGGTATAACGTAACCATTTTTCTTGAAAAATCGTCCAACAAAAACGCCGGCGAATAGACCGACAAAACCAGCAATAGCAGTCATATCTCCGCCGCCAAGGCGCAAAAAGGCTCTCCAAGGGCAGCCCAAAAAGATAAGGCAACCAATCATAGCAAACACACCTAGAAAAAATCTAGAAAATGCTGCACTGCCAGATACTGGAGTGAAATTTCTACTCCAAAGCAGGCTAGCTAAAAAGCCTCCGATGATAAGCCCTAAAATTTCAGGTCTTAGATACTGCACTACTTTTGCTTGATGAAAGCCAAAAGCACCTACACTATCTCTTAAAAAGCAAGCCGCGCAAACACCCATATTTGCTGGGTTGCCAAAATAAACAAGCACTGGGCCAAGAATGCCTAAGCTTGCACCTGCGATGATGTAAAGCACTGTTTTATTCATGAATATTCCTGTGTATAGGGTAAAATCAAACTGATTTCTTAAACGACATTTTAATAATCATTAAATAAAACAAAGATTAATTTTTTTAAGAGCAAAGTAGATAAAATATGCAAAAATTTCATAAAAGGGATAAAAATGAAAGATTTTATGAGTTACGCAGATAGCCTAAAAATTCTAAAAGATACTATAAATGAGTGGGATAAGGTCGAAAAAGTAGCCATCACGGATGCACTTGATAGAAATATCGCCTACGACGTTGTGGCTGCTGAAAACTACCCAGCAAAGCCAGTCTCAGCGATGGACGGCTATGCTTTTGCCTTTAGAGATGGCCTAAGCGAGCTTGAGCTCATCACAGACCTTCCAGCAGGTAGCGACAAAGGGATAGTTATAGAGGGTAGTAAATGCGTAAAAACCTTCACCGGCTCGCTAATGAGCGAAGGCACTGACACGCTCGTACCAGTCGAAAACGTCGAGGTTAGCGGCTCAAAAATAATCATCAAAAAGAGCGTGCCAAAGGGTTTTGCTGTGCGCGAAGTAGGAGAAAGCTATAAAAAAGGTGAAATTTTGATCAAAAAAGGCACACGTCTAAGCTACGCTGAAATCGCACTTCTAGCAGAGCTTGGCCACTTTCACATAAGCGTCTTTATCCGTCCAAGAGTGGCGATACTTGCAACTGGTAGCGAGATAAAAGACCTTGGCGAGCCATTAGAAAATCCAGCACAAATTCACAGCTCAAATCACGTAGGCATCGCTATGCAGATACGCAAAATGGGCGCAGAGCCGGTCCTTTGCGAGATCGTAAGAGACAAGGCCGAGCTTGTCGAAAAAGCGATAATAAAGGCACTAAAATCAGCTGATATATTAGTGACGACTGGTGGCATAAGTATGGGGGACTATGACTTTGTAAAAGGCGCTTTAAATGAAAATTTTAGCCTTATCATCGAAGGTGCTGCCATAAAACCGGGTCGTCACATCAGAGTGGCAAAGTCAGGCGATAAATATATCTTTGCGCTGCCTGGATTTCCGTACTCGGCAATGGTTATGTGTGTGCTTTACGTGAGGGTGCTAATAAATGCGTGGTTTGGTCAAGAAGAGCCAAAGATCACGGCGATAATGGACGAAGACTATAAAAAACGCTCACCATTTTTAGAATTTACAGCTGTAAATTTAGAAAATCGTGAAGGAAAAAATTTTGTAAATCTAAATGGCAAAAAGCTTGGCAGTTCAGCGATCGTAAATAATTTAACAAACAAAGCCGCACTTTTAATGATCCCAATGGATAAAGAATTTCTCAAAAAAGGCGAGATAGTAGAAGTATTGATGATGCCTTGTTAAAATTTTAAGGATAAAAGTTGAACGCATTAGAAATTCAAACAATTATAGTTTTTCTGCTAATGGCATCACTTGCCTTTGGAATAGATCTTTTTGCTCATAAACATGATGAGAAAATTTCACTAAAACAAGCTGGCATTTGGTCTATTTTTTGGATAGGAGTTTCGGTACTTTTTGGCATATATTTATATTTTGAGCGAGGCAGTGAAATAGCAAGTCTTTATTTTGCAGGATATGCGCTAGAAAAGTCGCTCTCAGTAGATAATCTTTTTGTGATGATGGCGATTTTTTCATGGTTTAAGATACCTGAAATTTATCGCCACAGAGTGCTTTATTTTGGCGTTATAGGAGCTATGATATTTAGGCTCATCTTTGTAGCCGTAGGTACAATGCTTTTTGCCATCTCGCCTTGGATGGAGCTAATATTTGCGGCAATAGTCGCATATAGTGCCGTAATGATGATAAAAAAAGATAAGTGTGATGAGGATATAAAAGATTATTCAAACCACATAGCTTATAGGGCAGTTTATCGCTTCTTTCCGGTTTTACCACAGCTTTTTGGACATAGCTTTTTTGTTAAATTTAGCGAAATTTCTAAGCAAATTTCAGATAGTCAAAAAACTACTCTTAACGATCAAATTTTAAGGCTAAAAGCCACTTGGATAGCAACACCATTATTCTTGTGTCTTTGCGTGATTGAGCTAAGCGATGTGATATTTGCTTTTGATAGCGTTCCGGCTGTCATTGCTATGAGCAAAGATCCTGTGATTGTTTATTCAGCGATGATATTTGCGATACTTGGGCTAAGAACGCTTTATTTTGTGCTTGAAGCACTCAAAAATTTTTTAAAGTATTTAGAAATTTCTGTGATCGTGCTTTTATTTTTTATCGCAGTAAAGCTAGCTGTAAATGCGACTGCTCATATCTTTCATCATGGTTTTGAAATTTCTACACAAATTAGCCTTTTTATCATTCTAGCCATTCTTGGAGTTGGGGTCGTAGCAAGTTTGGTTAAAAAATAGCCACCACAAAAGTATGCAAGCTAAAGTTAGGCAAGGTTAAAATTAAAAATTTATAAGTATAGAGCTTTATATTTTGGTGTCTAAATTTTTTAGAATCTTGCTTGCTTGTGCAAAAATTTATTACTGTATATTTATGCTGCCGGCTGGAGTTGGCATATCGCCTTTTTCATCAGCAAATGGTGGCCCTTTTTGAAGCAAAGTGGTGATCTCAGATGCTACTTTTGGATCCATTTTTGCCATGATAGTTGATATCTTTTTGGCATCAAGAGCATAAAGTATGGTGGCCGCGTTTGATCTAGGCATTTTAGAGAGCACCTCAGCTGCCGCGCCATCTTTCATCTTAGAATACGACTCATTGACTTTATCACTAGTCATTGTGCGAAGTTCTTTTAAAATTTTCTCATTTTTGGCGACCACTTCATCGATCTCTTTGCGTTTTTGCTCGATTACTTTCATTGTCGCATTTAGGTCAGCTTCTTTTTTGGCAAGCTTTTTATTGTTTTCTTCATAGGCTGCTGCCGAGCTTGCGCGAAATACTTCTAAAGCTTGGCGCTGTTCATCTATGACCTCAAGTTCCTTCGAAATTTCTTCTTTTCTAGCTTCAAAAATTTGCGTACAATCAACTGGCACTTCAAAACAAAATGCAAAATTTAAAATAGTTAAGAGTAATAAAACCGCTCTCATCACAACTCGCTCTTAGCTGTAAATTTCATCACCGCAAACTCATCAAGTGCAAGTGCTTCGGCCTTTTGTATACGTTTTATCTCTTTTTTAAACTCTTCTTTTTCTAGATATTTCATCTTTTCGTACTCTAAATTTGCATTTTTATATTTATATTCGTAATGCGAAACCTCTTTTTTAGCTATTTCAAGGCTCTCTTTGCAGGCATTTAACTCTTGCCTTGCTATCTTTATAAACTCTAAATTTTCCTTTAGCTCACCTATATTGCCACTTTTTGGCAAGCAAAACTCCTCAAGCCTTGCTCTTAAATGTACTAAATTTTCTTCAAAATTTCTTACATTAAGCCTAGCAACGGCAAGCTTTGCCTCTACCTTATCCATCTCTTGTTTTCTTACGCGGACGATAGAGGTAAATTTGCTTTTCATCTAATGATCGTATCGCTTCTTTCAGGGCTTGTTGAGATGTAGCCGATCTTTACGCCAGTTAGCTCTTCTATTCTCTCGATATAAGCTCTTGCATTTGCTGGCAGATCTTCATATTTGCTTATACCTTTTACACTATCCCAGCCTGCAAGTTCTTCATAGATAGGAGTTGCATTTTCAAGATCTGTCGGCATATAATCGATAGTTTCACCGTTATATTGATAAGCTTTGCAAATTTTTACCACCTCAAATCCATCAAGAACATCAAGCTTCATAAGTGCATAAGTATCGACACCGTCAAGCCTTGATGCGTATTTTACACTCACAGCATCAAACCAACCACAACGTCTACGGCGACCTGTTGTTGTGCCAAATTCCTTACCAATATCGCACATCTTATCGCCATTTACACCCTTATCTTCTGTTGGGAAAGGACCAAAACCTACACGAGTTGTGTAAGCTTTTATAACACCTATTACTTCACCGATTTCTTTTGGATTTAGTCCAAGCCCTGTACAAGCACCTGCGCTTATGGTATTTGAGCTAGTTACGTATGGATATGTGCCATGGTCGATATCTAAAAGCGTGCCCTGAGCGCCTTCAAGTAATACCTTTTTATTTTCATCAAGTGCCTTCCATACTAGGTTTGTAGTATTTGCGATAAATGGAGCCAAAACCTCTTTATATCTTTTTAGCTCTTCAAGCAATTCATTCTCATTAGGAATTTTTACACCAAGTGCGTCAAATACGCATTTGTTTGTCTCAAAATCATGCATCAAGGCATCGCACAAACGCTCCGGCTCAAGTAGTTCGCCTACTCTGTGACCACTTCTACTTATTTTATCAGCATAAGTTGGTCCAATGCCTTTGCCAGTCGTACCGATTGCTTTTTCGCCTTTTAGTCTCTCTTTTGCTTGATCGATTTGGCTATGGTAGCTTAGATTTAAATGTGCTTTATCGCTAATATAAAGCCTTCCCTCTAAATTTTCAAACTGAGCCATTTCAGTGATTAATACTTCTGGGCAAACAACAACACCATTGCCAATAATATTTATGATATTTTTATGCAAAATTCCGCTTGGAACAAGATGAAGCGCGTATCTAACGCCATCAACCCAGATCGTATGGCCGGCATTATGGCCGCCTTGTGAGCGACAGATCATGTCATAGTTTAGTCCTAGCATATCAACTATCTTGCCTTTGCCCTCATCACCCCATTGAACTCCAACTACTAAATCAGCCTTTCTCATTCTTACTTCCTTAAATTAATTTTTTCTTCTATCAATGCATCTGTATAAACAGCAAAACCACTATTTATTTTTCCGTCTATTTCGTAGCTACCGCCACTTGCTATTATGCTGTTATTTCTTAAAAATCTAAAAAATAGACTATCGTAATATCTCATTTTTGAGTAATATAGCGGAACTATTCTTAAATTTTTATATTCTAAAGCGCTGGCTAAATTCCTCAAATTTTCAAGCGGTTCTTTTAGTTTACTTGGAGATATTTTTATTATCTCATCCAGCTCGCTAACTGATTTTAAAAGAGCAAGAGCGCTTAGCCATGGAACATTTTGAGATAAAATTTTTTCCATTTGTCCATTTTCAAAAATCTCAATAGGCACACTCAAAATTTCACAAATCACCCTTGGAATTTGCATATTACTCACTTGTAAAAATGTATCCATTTTTAGCTCATCAATAAGCTTTGCTACGATATTTATGCTTTTTAAAACATCATTTTCACCGATTAGTTCGGCTCCGATTTGATAAATTTCTTGGCTTGGATAGCGAAAGACTGGCTGGATATAAAACCATCTTTTTGATTCGTTTGCTTTTAGCCTTCTAAGCACGATCCTTACAGTATCTACCGTGCTATCAGCTCTTAGACTTATTTCGTGATTTAGACTATCGCTAAAACGCAAAAGATTTGTCGCATCTACACTTAAATGCTGGTGATATGAGAAAAATGGCGTTACGATCTCGCTAAAGCCTTCATTTTCTAAAATTTCACTAGCTTTTTGCTCGATCTGCCTCTTTAGCTTTGCGCTACTGGCAAAGTATAGCTTGCTTCCATTTGGGATTTCGTGCTCATAAACATTTAAAGCATTTTCATTCATTATTTATTCGCTCCACTCAAATTTAGATCATTGTCGCATAACAAAATTGCCTCATTAGCTAAATTTATTACGTTCTCTTTGTCTATTTTTATAAGGATCGTATCTAAAATTTCAGCTAATTTTTCATTTATTATTCTGATATCATCTACTTGATCTGCTATTTCGCCTTTTAATTTTTCGCTTACTTTTTCATCGCATTTAAGCAAATTTATCAAACGAGTCATAAGCTCTTTTGCACCTACTATTTTGCAAAGCATATTGTAGTTCTCATCATCTTGAAAATTTCTTACATTTAGCGGAGATGATAGAGCAAATTTAAATTTGAGCACATCATCCAGGCTAAGCTCTGGCGCAAAAAGCCGTCCTTGAAATCTACTAAAGCCAAATCCGACAAAAATTTCAAGCATGCTTTTATCTTCTAAATTTTTTATCATGACATCAAAATCAAATGTATCTGATACATACTTTATCATGCGTATGGTCTTTAGCGCTTCTACTGAGTCAAAAATTTGTTTGCAAAATCTTTTATCTATATTAAATCTATTTGTTTTTAACATACCTAACGCTTCTACTGAGCCCGAATAAGACGCAAAATCATCAAGCGAAAAGCTAACGCCTAGCTCCTTATAAGCATCGATATATCTAACAACATCATCTAAATTTACGCCACTTGCGGAGTCGACGATATCTATGATTAGCCCATTGGCGTCTAACTGCTCATATTCTAAAAGCTTTTTAAATTTCTCAAAAAACTCAGATGTCATTAGCTTTTTAATGCATAAATTTACTCTAACTTTTGCATTTATTCCCTCTTTTAGCCATACAGCCCTAGCTTTTAAAGCATCTTTTAGTGTAAATAGTGCAATAGCAACAACTGCTTTTGAGCCTTTTGCAAGTGGTAAGAAATCTGATGGCCTTAATATCTTATCGCCATTTTTCCATCTAATAAATGCCTCAAAGCTACTAACTTCCCCGCTTTTTATATCAATCTCAGGCTGATATAGTAAGAACATCTCGCCAGCATCGATAGCTTCAATGATCTTTGAGTCATCCCTATATTCATTTTTAAAGTACGTATCTTTTTTTGAATTAAATAAATAATATTTATTTTTTCCATTAAGCTTTGCTTGATACATAGCCCAATCGGCTCTTTCAATTAGATCATCAACACTAAGTGCATCGCTACTTAAGCTAATACCAATACTTACGCTAAGTTTTTTCTCATCATCATCAATAGAAATTTTACTCTGACCCACTCTTAAGATGTTTTCAGCAGTTTCGTAAATTTCTCCCAAATTTTCATAAGGCATAGCACCTATAAACTCGTCTCCGCCTATTCTTGCAAATATCCCTTGTTTTGGAAAAATTTCATCTATTTTTTTTGAAATTTCTATTAGGATTTTATCGCCTACTTGATGTCCATATCCGTCATTTATCGATTTAAAATTATCAAAATCAACATAAAATGCTGCTATTTTTAAGCTTTTTTTCGCTTGTTTTAGTAGATTTTCTAGCTTATTAAAAAGTAAAAATCTATTTGGTAGTCCAGTCAGCGTATCGTGATATGCGATAAATTCGAGGTACTCTTTATTGTAGCAATCATCATTTGCGTTTGAAGCTAACAATATATATCCCTCTTGATCGCCAAACGCGTTTAAAAGCTTGCTTATGCTTATGACTTCGAGTCTATTTTTGCTTCGAACATCATGAATAAGACCTTGCCAAAAGCCAGTTATTTTAAGTGAATTTAAAATTTCATCTTTAATATCTTTTAGTCCGTTTTTAAAATTTATTATATCTTTTGAGTAAATTTTCTCTATAAAATTTTTATCTCTAGAAATGTTAAGCGTATCGAAAAAAGCATCATTAGCATCTATGATCCTAAACTCATCATCAAGCATAATAATTTGCTCTTTTGCGTATGAGAAAATTTTTGCTAAAAGGTCTTGATAAGAAAAAAAGCTATTTTGCACACTAAGATCTTGCATTGTGCCCTTTATGACGCTTACTTCACCATCATAAAAGGCTATTGCTTTTGCTCTAATCCTTACATAAATAATCTCTTTATCAGCCCTATAAAAACGCACTTCGCCATCATATACTTCACCTTTTTTTATAAGGTCAAAAAAGTCCTTAAAGCTTACAAATTCATCTACAAATATAGTTTTTGCACGTTCAAAATTTATACTCATATCCCCATTTAATGCATATCCGAGCGACTTGGCGATAGCATTTGGGATATAAAGGGTGTCGCTTTTTTTATCCCATGAAAAGACAAGCGCTTGGCTTGCCCAAAGTATGCTTTGAAAATATTTTAATTCAGCATCATATTTTTCTTGCAACTTCGCTATATCACTTAAGTCATTAAAAAAGTAGATGATCTTTCGCTCTTTATCAGCACCATTATCTATAAATTTTACTTTTATCTTAAATGGCGTTTTGTTGTTTTCATTTGTTTGCATATTGGCTATGAGATTTATTTCGCTATTTTTGCCGCCTTTTTCAAAGAATTTTTTAGATTCATTAGAAACATTTACAGCAAACTCATCTAAACTTTCAGGGCTTATTAGATCTTTTAAATTTATAAGCTTCTTATCTTGCGGGACTTTAAAGACACTATCGATATTTTGCGTACTTCTTACTATAGAAAATGGATCGCTGCTTAAAGCTTCTGCTATTACATTTGGCGATAAAAACGAATAATCATTTATTGCTTCGTTATCCTTTTTCGTAAATTTTCCATCATCAAGCTCGTGTATAAGCATAAAATTTAGCCTAGAATCCCTTAGTTCAATCTGCGACTCTTGTAAAAATCCCTCTTTAGTGCCGCCATCTTTTGTTTTTAGCTTGATTTTAAAACTCATATCGCTATTTTGAGCATCTTGTTTCATTTGCATAAACAATGCAAAATCGTCATCTATTAAATCATTTAAATTTAGCTCTATAATCTCATCTTTTGTGTAGCCAACAGAAGATAAAAATGCATTACTAGCATCAATAATATCGCCGCTATAAGCATCATAAACCACTATTTTCAAAAAGCTTTGCTCAAAAATATAGCCAAATCTACTTTTGTATTCTTCTAGCCCATCAGTTGCTTTTTTGGTTTCTATCTTTAGCTTGTTTATTCCATTTTTTATATCTTCAAATTCTGTTACATTAAGGCTTCGTTTTATCTCGTATTCATCACCATCTAAAGTATCTCTTACCTCTTTTAAAGCTGGCATTATTCTATTTTTTACAAATTTTACATCTCTAACCCATAAAATTAAAGAAGATATAAAACAAAAGATCGATAGCCAAAATAACACAAACTGCATAAAGATATGAAAATGCTTCGTTGAAGCGGTAATAACAAAAATTTTATACTCTGGCATATAGCTTATGAGATAAAAGCCCATATGACTTAAAGAAAATATTATTTTATCCTCTTTAAACTCGTCGCCAAGACTCACATAAGGCAAAAACATCGATTCATCAAATTTTTTATAAAACTCATCTCTTGATAAATTTCCATATTTATCTACCAAATAAGCATAAGTTTTGGTTTTCTCATCGTAATCTACATTAGTGTAGTTTTGCAAAAATTTTATATCAATTTGAACTAAAATGCTGCCTCCATTTTTTAGTCCATAAGATGCATAAATGCCTCTAAAACGACTGTTTTTATAAACTCGATCTGATACTTTAAATTTCCCAGCATCTGTCTCGTTTAAACTAAGCCAAGATAGATCCTTTTCGGCTATGTCATCAGCACCTAAAAATCTCTTTGAATAGAGTAAATTTCTATTTTTATCAAAAACATAAAAAGCTATATAAAGATCGTTTTTTGTTGAATTTTTATCAAATAGCATATCACTAAGGCCTGCTTCAACCATTTTTGATTTTAAAAATAGATCGTTTTTTATTATAAAAAAGCTATTTGAGATTGATGATTTTATATTTGAATTAGTTGAGCTAAGATCATATTTTATATCGTTCGTACCGGCACAAACTACAAATAATGCTAAAAATATAAATGAGAGTAGAAGTAAAATAGCCTTTGTATAAAACATTTTTACTATTTGAAGGCTGGTTTTTTGTTTATCAAACACGATAGGCACCTCGTTAGTTTAGGTTTTGGCTCTGATTTTATCCCATTTTTACTTGATTTGGGTTTATAAAGGTAAGTATTTATTTAGAATTTATTGATTTTTTAAAATTGAGCCAAAAATTTATTTAAAATTTTGGCTCAAATATCTTAATAGATCCAAGTAACGATATCAGAAATTTCTCTACGAAGTTTTTTTGGTTGTGGATTTAGGCGGTAGCCAAATGGCACCATGATAGCCACTCTTTGAAAGCTCTCATCAAGCCCCAAAAGTTCATTTAAAGCGTATCTGTCAAAGCCTTCTATCGGACAACTATCAATGCCCAAACTCGCGGCTGCATTCATCATATTTGTGGCAATTATCATGCACTGCTCATGTGACCACTGAAATGTTAGCTCATCATCATTTTTAAAATTTGCTAGCAAAAAGTCGTGATAAAATTTTTGCCTTGCAGCAATTGCTTCAGGATCTTTATTGGTATTTCTAGCGATCATTTTATTAACATATGTGCTTCCAAATTTCACCTCTTTGATCTTAGCTAAAACGACAACTAAATGCGAGCAAGATGTGATTTGTGCTTGATTCCATGAAAGAGCTTTTATTTTTTCTCTAAGCTCTTTATTTTGAACGACTAAGATATCCCACTGCTCAAGGCCGGTTGAGCTGGGACTTAACCTACCAGCCTCTAGTATAAAATCAAACTCTCCAGCACCGATTTTTTTACTTTTGTCAAAAACCTTGCAAGCATGACGAAATTTTAAAATTTCAAGATAATTCATCATCTCTCCTTTATAGTTTTTGAAATTATAGAATGGTTAAGTAAATTAAAAGATTTCACTAACGCAATGAGATAGCATGCTATTTTTAAAAATTTATCTTAAAAATATACCAAACTCGCTCTTTGGCACCGCAGAGCCAACGATAGCTGAGTGCTCATAGCCTACTTCTTTTAAGCGTTTTACTGCAAGCATCGCGTCCTTTTCACCAACTGCAAGCAAAAGTCCACCAGAAGTTTGTGCGTCAAATAGTAAAATGTCAGCTTCTTTGTCTACAAAATGCTTTGCAAATTCGCGGTTTTTATAGCTTCCTTCTGGAATGATACCCATATCGGCAAATTCCTTTGCGCTTGCAATGATTGGCACGTTTTTTTCATAAATTTCAAAACTGATCTTTTCATTTAGCATTTCGCTTAAATGCCCTAAAAAGCCAAATCCAGTCACATCAGTAGCACCGTAAACTTTGATACCATCAAGTGCCTTTAATGCATAAAAATTTAGCTGTGCCATGATAGTTGCAGCCTCTTTTATCTGCTCCATGCTTAATAAATCAGCCTTTATTGCTGTGCTTAAAATGCCGCTTCCAAGGGGCTTTGTAAGTATCAAAACATTGCCATTTATGGCTGTATTATTTGCCCAAAATTTATCAGGATGCACCCTTCCAGTGACGCTAAGCCCATAATACATCTGCTGTGTCTCGATCGTATGTCCGCCAACGATTATACCGCCACACTCTTTTACTTTATCGGCTCCACCTTGTAAAATTTCGCCTAAAATTTCAGGTGCCAAGTTGCAGCTATCAAAGCCTACGATATTTAGAGCATTTATCACCTCGCCACCCATTGCAAAGACGTCGCTTAGGCTATTTGCAGCAGCGATTTGACCGTAAATAAATGGATCATTTACCACAGGCGTTATAAAATCAAGCGTTTGAACAAGTGCAAGATCACTTGAAATTTTAAAGACACTCGCATCCTCATTAGAATTGGTGCTTGAGAGCAGATTTGGATGAGATAAATTTAAACTACTAATCGTTTTGTTTAGACCCGACGGGTCAAGCTTAGCAGCTCAACCAGCGGCTCTAACGAACTGCGTAAGCTTTTTGTCGTGGTAGATCATAATTTGATTTGCTCGTGAGTTGAGAGTATGTCGATGATCTCATAAGCATTTGAAATTTCGCCAATCGCAAGATCACTTACTAGCTTATAAGCCTCCAAGCAGCTTCCACAGCTTAAAATTTTAACACCAGCAGCTTCAAGATCTTTAAGCGGCTTAAAGCTTGGGTGTGAGCGGTTTGTTGTCATCTTTACAGCGTTATTTACGCAGATTATTATCTTTGGTTTTTTCTCAACTTGAAGAAATGCTCCTAGGAATTTTGATAGTAAATTTATTCCTACTTCGCCACTTCCCGCGCGCTCTTCATTCAGATAGAGTACTTTATTATTTTTTGGTGTTATGTCGCAGACAAACTCATCAAAATTTGTAAGCTCAAGCGCATTTTTACCTTTTGTAGCTAAAATTTTAGTTTCGTTGCCATTGCTTTCTAGGCTAAAGTTTATATTTTGATTTTTTAAAAATCTTGAAATATTTTCTTTTGGGGCTAGTGCATTTACCAAAATTTCTAAGCTTTTGCCTTCGCTTAAACCATCAAGTGCATTTTTTGTCATTATGACTGGTTTTGGACATTCTAAATTTCTACAATCAATTGTTGTCATGATTTTCCTTTTGCAATTAGTATTTCAAACCTTGAAACTAGTTTGGATTATAGCCAAAAAAATATTAATTATTTTAAAAATTTTAATGTATAAATTTGAGATAAAAGAGAGCTTTGACCTCGCTTACTAGCAAGGTCAGAGTAAAGTTAATTATTTTAAATTTGTATAAGACTTTTCATAATCAGATACTGGAATTTTATTCTCTCTAACGAGCTCTTGATACCAGTAGTGATGAAGAACATAAACTTCTTCTTCCTCTTTATATCCAGTAATCATCGACCAAATAGCACCATGAATAGCAATAGCTGCCATATAAATATGAACTAAGAAAAATACTGCACATGCGATGCCAAGACAGTTATGGATAATTACGCTGTATCTTAAAAGATCAATTTGTGTAAGACCAAACCAAGAAGCAACTGCTGGCTCTTTGAAGTCTAAGAAATACATAATCGCGCCAGTAATTATCATAACGATACCACCAGGGATAGCGATCCAGTACCATGCTTTTTGACCAGCATTAAATTTACCAGCCGGAACAGGTCTCTTTTTCTTTGATAAATAGCCACCAACTATCATCATCCATCTGATATCATAAATTGCCGGAAGCATTCTCTTTGTCCAGGTAAATAACATAGGAAGCACAGAAACAGCAAAGATCACAGTTGCTATATCGTGCAAATATCTACAGAAACGCACAAATGTTCCACCGCCAAGCTCTGCACCCCACATAATGATGATACCAGTTGGCACTAAAATGATCCATGAGATAGCTGCCAAACCATGAGCTATACGTATGATCAATGAAAAAGCAAATACCTTTTTACCATCATGACTAAAATGTTTTGGTCCAATGATTAAAAAGTGTAATGCAAATGCTCCAATAACAGCCAAAATGATAGAAAGTGCTGCTATTGCAAAATAATCATTACCTTGGATAAAAGTAAATATCGGACCCCAGCTATGTTCGTAAGGCTTGATATTTTCTATCCTCTGTGCTGCCCAAATGGTGCTGTCAAATTGATTGACGCCAGTTGGTCCCTCAATGGCCATTGCCGCAACAGACAATGTAAAAAGTAGAGTAAGAATTCTCGTCATTGTAGTCCTTTATGAGTTTGAGCTTAAACAATTTAAGTATTGGTTAAATACGTTAAATCGCATAGCTACGCTATTTTGGTCGCTATTATATCAGAGCTAATCACAAGCAAACCTTAGCAAAAAAGATTACTAAAAATTTTATAAAAAATATTTAAGTTTTGTTAATTTTTATCGTTTTTGATCTGAAAATTTAGCTAAAATAAAGCCAAATTTTAGTTAAAAAGGACTGTGCTATGGATCTTTTTTGCCTTATCTTTGATGACTATGAGACGCTTGATCTAATGGGGCCGGTGGAGTTTTTGGCAAGGGTACCTGAAATTAACATTAATTATGTCTCGTTTGATGGTGGGATGAAAAGAAGCAAGCAAGGCTTTTTGATAAAAACAAAAAAACTTAACAAGATGCCAAAAGAGAGCATTTTGCTACTCCCTGGTGGTCAAGGCACAAGGGCACTTGTAAATGATAGTGAGTTTATTTTGAGACTTAAAGAGTGCGTTTTGGCATCCAAATTTTGCCTAAGCGTATGCACAGGTTCGGCGCTCATCGCTCGCACAGGAGAGCTTAACGGACTAAAAGCTACCTCAAATAAAAGATCGCTTGAGTGGGTAAAAAGTTGCGGCTTAGCAGTAAAGTGGCAAGAGCGCGCTAGGTGAGTGAGGACAGGTAAGTTCTACACAGCTTTATGCGTAGCTGCTGGCATGGATATGGTGCTTGGCTTTATCAGCGATTATTTTGGCAAGGAGCTAGCCCAAAAGATCGCAAATGAAACTGAATACAACTGGCAAAAGAGTGCAAAGATAGATAATTTTGCCAAAATTTATGGATACTGATCTGTAAAAATTTTATAGATATAAATACAAATGAGCTTTTAGTATTTAACAGTCAGAAACTAGCCGCAAGGCCAGCTATTAGTTTCTACGCCTATATTCTTCATAGTCTAGCTCTCTAATCATCTTTATCTCACCATTTTCTTTTAAAAGCAGTAGATCAGGCAGCTTTATGCCGTTAAATGTCGTGTTTTTCACGATCGTATAATGGATTTGATCTTCAAAGATGACTCGGTCGCCGATTTTTAGCTCGCTATCAAATTTATACTCCGCATCGCCCGCTTCAAGCCCTACTATATCGCCAGCTAGGCAGGTATTACCGCCAAATCTATAAGTAAATTTACCATTTTCACTCTCACCTCTAACGGCTGGACGATACGGCATGAGCACAGTATCAGGCATATGCGCCTCGGCTGATGTGTCAAGGATAGCGATGTCTTTCTCGTTATGCACGATGTCAAGCACGCTACTTATCAAAAAGCCAGTTTGCCAGCCAACTGCCTCGCCAGGCTCCAGATAGACCTCAACGCCATATTTCTCGCGGAAGCGCCTAATGATATTTATAAGCAGCTCCACGTCATAATCAGCCCTCGTAATGTGGTGACCGCCACCCATATTTATCCACTTCATCTTTGGTATAAACTCACCAAATTTCTCTTCAAATGCCTCCAGTACGATCTGCAAGCTGCTCGCACTCTCCTCGCAAAGTGCGTGAAAATGAAGCCCACTAATGCCATCAAGAAGCTCAGGCTTAAAATTTGCCCTTGTAATGCCAAGCCTGCTAAATTTACCGCATGGATTGTAGCTGTCAGTTGGGGCTAGCGAGACCTCTGGATTGACTCTTAAGCCGCAGATGATGCCGTTTTGCAGGGCAATACCCTTGAATTTTTGCCACTGCGCAAAAGAGTTAAATGTAATGTGCTTTGAAATTTTTAAAATTTCATCAAAATCCTCGTCCTTAAAGGCTGGACTATAAGTATGAATCTCGCCTTTTACGTATTCGTTTGCAAATTTTGCCTCATGAAGCCCACTGCAAGTCGCACCGTCAAGATAAGAGCCCACCATGTCCATCACTCCGCTAAATGCAAAGCCCTTAAGTGCTACTAAAATTTTAGCTCCGCTTTGCTCTTTGACATATTTTAAAAGCTCTAAATTTTTACGTACTTTTGCCTCTTCGCAGACGTAGGCTGGGGTTTTTATACTTTTTAAAATTTCGTTCATTTTTTCTCGCTTTTTAAATTTTTAAATAAGTATATCTAAATTTATTTTTAAGTAAAATCAGCAAAAATTTCAAAGGATAAAATGTGGTAGAGATCGAATTTCTTGGGCCTATCGGACTTGAAAGTATAAAAGTAGAGGCAAAAAATTTAGGTGAAGTAAAAGAGGCTTTAAGCGAGAAAGAAGAGCTTAAAAAATGGCTAAATATCTGTGCGGTTGCCGTAAATGACGAGATCGTAAGCGATATAAATTTCGCTCTTAAATCAGGCGATAAAATTTCTATTTTGCCACCAGTTTGTGGGGGCTAAGATGCAAATTTATAATGGAAGTTTGGATGTTCAAAGCATCACAAACGAGTGGTATGAACGCTTTAAGGATAAAAACTGCGGTGCGCTCATCACTTTTGTTGGAATCGTAAGAGAAGAAGGTGGCATTTCGGCGCTTAGCTTTGATATCTATGAGCCAATACTTAAAAAATGGCTAGATGCCTGGGAAGAGCGAGCCAAAAAAGAAAATGCCTACGTGCTCTTTGCTCATTCAAAAGGCGACGTGGCAGTACATACGAGCTCATATGTAGCAGGTGTAGTAAGCCCTCAAAGAAAGGTTGCGCTAAGGCTCATAAACGAATTTGTCGAGGACTTTAAGGCCAATGCACCGATCTGGAAATATGACGTCATAAACGGCGAGAGAATTTATGCAAAAGAGCGCAGCCAAGCGATAAATGGTGCTGGAATTTTAGCTTAAAAGGAAAAGTGATGATAACAAAAGAGAGTAAAAAAGATGTTTTTTGGGCGCTTGCATTTGGGCTTGGACTTTTTATATTTAGCATCATTGGCTACTTTTATCTAGCTCTTGGCACAGCGTCTCTCTTTGGCATCATCATTGGCGCTCTCTCAGCGTTCTTTTGTGTTAGAAAAATTTTTCAAAACAACTTTTTACGTATTGAAGATGATGGATTTATTATCACAAAAGGCTCAAAAAGTATAAAATTTTACTTTAAAGATATCGACGAAATCGCCATTAAGAGTTTTGGCGATAAGAAAAAAGTCGAAACTTTAAGCGTAAAATTTAAGAAAAACCGTCTTGATAGAGATGCTTGCTTTGGGTTAGTGCAACCACTAGGTGATGATTTGATCATCATTTTTGATAAATACGAACTCTCGAAATTTACCATTTCAAAAGAGCTAAGAGATAGGCTTAATAATTTTAGAGCATAATTAAATCAACCTATGATCTAAAAATTTTTATATAACAATTATCAAAATTTTATACATTTTTTCACATTAAATTTACACCATTTAGCTACTCTTGCAAAAATAAAATTAAGCATTTTATCTACAATAGACTCGTAATTATGGATTAAAAATTTAAAGGATGACTTACATCAACTTTTATAAAGGGTTTTGCTACTATAATTATGATAAAAGAAATCATAATTATATCTTTAAAAAGGAGTTTACATGAGGCCCATTTTAAGCCTAGCAGTTCTTTCATCACTGCTTCTAGCAAATGAAGCAAATTTAGACATTATAAAGCCTATTAGAGAATTTGCTCCGCCACCAGTCATTACGCCAAACGTTGCACAAAGCGCCTTTGTAGAAAATCAGTTTGACCGCACTCAAAGAGGCGAATACCCATTTGTTACAAATTTACTTGATAACTCAGCTGATATGTTTCATATCTCAGCTGGAATGTATGGCAAAAGCTTTTACAACTCATCGCTTTTTAAATATCGCGGCGCAAATTTTTATACGATTTTAAACGCAAATTTCACCAAAGCAAATAGCTATAAAGATGGCAGTGGCAAAAGATGGGACTATGGCTACAATAGGCAAGGCCAAAGCGCTATCTTAGGTTTCGTACCAAATGATCTTAGCGAGCTTAGGCTTACGTTTTTAAGGGATAATATCGATAAAGACAAGCAGCCAGAGCACGAGATGGACGCTTTTAAAACGACAAGAAAAGTTGGCAAGCTAAATATTAGATTAGGCGAAGAAGATCTTTCAAATACGCTAAATTTTGAATTTGTCCTAAAAAAAGTTGAGCGAAAAGCTGATAATTTTCATCTAAGAGATGCCAATCAAAATGTAAAAGTGGATTTAAAGAGAAATATATTTGAGACAAATCTAAAATATGACGCTGACTTTGCAAGCTTTCACAATCAAATAGGCGCTGGCTTTGAAAAAGATAAACATGACGGCAAAAGATACATGAAACAAGGCAACAACTGGGTCTTTAACGGATACAGATTTGCCGATGTTAGAAATGATAAATTTATGCTCTTTGACACACTTGCTTATAAATTCAATGAGGCAAACGAAGCTTCTCTTGCTTTAAAATATGAAGATCAAAAAAGCAAGCTCAACGGACTTGATACTAAATATTTTGCACCAAATCCAATTAGCACCACTCGCAGGCTACTTCGTCAAATTTACGGTGAAGACGTAAGTGATAAGATCAAAAAAGACGCTTTTAGCGCAAGTTTAAAATATAAATTCAAACCAAACGATAAAGATATCTATTTTGCAAAACTTGAGAGTTTATCTCGTTTGCCAAGCAACATGGAGCGTTTTAACGCACTTTATGGCGCAGGCGATAAAGGCTGGATAGCAAATCCAAATTTAGAGCCAGAAAGACACAATAGAGCAGTTCTTGGCTTTAAATTTGGCAGTGAGTTTTACAAAGAATACCTAAACTCTTTGCAAAACAAAGACGCATTTAGCTTTGGAGGACATTTCATCGCTGATAGCGTTAAAAATTTAATCATTTTTGATAGAAGACACTCAAAAGCTGCCACGTCACTAAACAAAAATGCTGTCATCTCAAGAAACGTTGACGCAACGCTTTATAGTGTAAATTTCAATACAGAATATAGCTTTGCAAGGCACTTTGGCTTAAAAAGCTCACTTTACTACAACTATGGACAAAATAAAACCGATGGCAGGCCACTTTATCAAATAAGGCCTTTTGAGGCAAATTTTGCATTTGACTACAAAGACTATGCAAGTTTTGGTAGCTACAACCTAGGCACTGCACTAAGACTAGTTTCAAAGCAAACTAGAGGTGATTTTAGCAAGCAAAATGGCTTAGGCATCGATAAAAAAGAGGCGGCAAAAGGATTTGGCTTGCTCGATCTTTATGGTGGCGTAGAGTTTAAAAACAAAGTTGGCATAAGATTTGGCGTAGCAAATTTATTTAATAAAGATTATGCGGAATTTATCAGCGGTGATCACGTAGCAGCACTTGATCCAGTAGTCGTTCATGCCCCTGGCAGGACATTTTTCATTAGCTTTCACAGCAGTTTTTAAAGGAGAAAAAGATGTTAAATAGAAGAAAATTTTTAGGACTTAGCGCAGCTTTAGGCGTTAGTGCATTTGCACCAAATTTATTTGCAAAAGAGAGCTTTACTATGTGGGGTGCACCAGCGATCCCAAGCGTTATCATGGCGGTTGCTGCGCTGCAAGGCGAGTTAAACAAAACTTATGATGTAAGTCTAAATATATGGAAAACACCAGATCAGCTGCGTGCAGGCGTAGCTAGCGGGGATATCAAAGTCACGATGTCACCATCAAATGTCGCTGCAAATTTAAGAAACCAAGGGCTTGATTTTGCGATGTTAAATTTACTGACACTTGGCGTTATGAACGCTATGGTTAAGGATGAAAAGATCAAAAATTTAGAGGATTTTGTAGGCAAAAAGCTCATCATGCCATTTCGAGGCGACATGCCTGATCTTGTTCTAAGAGCGCTTTGCAAGAAGCGAGGCATAGACGTTAATAAGATAGACATCACCTATACAGCAACGCCACCCGAAGCTCTGCTTTTATTTTTACAAAAAGATTTTGACATTTTAATAGTCCCACAACCTCTTGGTGAAGCGACTATTTTGCGTGGTAAAAAAGCAGGTGTTAGCGTGCATTACTCAGTTGATTTTCCAAAAATTTGGGGCGAGAGCTTTGGTACAAAACCGATAATCCCAATGGCTGGCATTATCGTAGAAAGAGGCTTTTACGAGAAAAACTTAAATCTATTTGACACGCTTCATAGCGATCTTAAAAATGCACTTTCATGGATACTTGAAAACAAGCAAAGTGCAGCAAAGATAGGCTCAAGCTACCTGCCAGCTCCAGAAGTAGCACTTGCAAATGCTTTTGATAAGGCAAATTTAACGGTTACAAAAGCAAATGAACTGCAAAATGAGATCATGGCATTTTTTGAAGAAATTTATCAGTTTAATCCAAAATTTCTAGGCGGCAAGATGCCAGATAAAGGTCTATTTTTATGATACTAATTGATGGCATTAAAAAAGATCGCTCAAGCTTTTTAAAAATAATTGACTATTTTTGGGGCGGATTTAGCGGATTTGCCGTAGTTTTTTTGATCTTAGCCATTTGGCAAGTGGGAAGCGAGTTTAGCTCCCCACTCTTGCTTCCACCACCAAAAGATGTATTTTTAAAAGCCTGTGAAATTTTAAAAGATTATAAAAACAGCGAGATAAACATAACGCTTTGCAGATCACTGATCGGAGTTTGCTCGGCAACATTTTTTGGTATATTTTTAGGGCTAATAGCAGGTAGTTTTAAAAGTTTTGCAGCCCTTTTAAAGCCTGTTATTACCTTGCTTTTGTCGATGCCACCAATTATTTGGATAGTGCTTGCTATTTTTTGGTTTGGATTTGGAAATTTTAGCACCGTTTTTACTATCTTTATAACCGTTTTACCGCTTACTTTTGCAAGCTCAGCAGTTGCTATGAGTAGTGTAGATGAGGAGCTAAAAGAGATGTTTGACGCTTATAATCTAGGAATTTTAAAAAAGATAAGACACCTTTACATCCCGCATCTTACGAGCTACATAATAAGCTCTATTAGCGTAGCTGTCGCAATGGGTGTAAAGATAGTCATAATGGCTGAGCTACTAGGTGCAAATAACGGCATGGGAGCAAAGATAGCAAATGCAAGGGCAATGCTTGAAACAACCGAGGTAATGGCGTATGTTCTTTTAAGCATCACTCTTATCATGCTTTTTGAATACCTCATCATCGAGCCATTAAAAATAGCTTTGATGCCTTGGAGAAGATGATGCTTGAGCTTAAAAATGTAGAGTATGAAATTTTAAGAGATAAGGTCGTAAGGAATTTTAGTCTAAATGTAAAAGGTGGCGAGGTAGTGACGCTTTTTGGGCCATCAGGATGTGGCAAAACAACGATACTTCGGCTTATTAGCGGACTAAATGAGCCTAGAAAAGGAAAAATTTTTAATAGCTTTAAAAAGACTACATATTTTTTCCAAGAAAATCGCCTGCTTACATGGAAAAATGCTCTTGAAAATGTGCTTTTAGTTATGGATAAACCAGACATTAACGCTGTTTTAGAGCTTTTTAAAAAGGTTGGACTAAGTCAAAAGGACACTTTAAAATACCCAAGCGAGCTAAGTGGCGGCATGAGACAAAGGGTAGCTTTCGTAAGAGCGGTCGTAACAAAGCCTGATCTACTTTTAATGGATGAGCCTTTTTCTGGGCTTGATTATGATATGAAAGAAATTTTAATTGAAATTATTGGCCAAAGAGTAAGTGAAGGTATGAGCGTAGTTCTCGTCACACACGATAGAATGGAAGCTGTCAAGATGTCAAATAGAATTTATTTCCTATCAAGTAAAGGCGCTGTCATACAAAGAGAACTTGAAATAGACAAAGATTTCAAAGAGCGCGATTTTACGTTTATTAGCAAGATAATAGATGAAAATTTCAAAGGGCAAATTTATTATGATTAATAACTTTTTTACTCATCCTATGAGGATATTTTTCTTAATGAGTGCCGCCTGTGCGGTGCTTGGTGCTAGTGTGTTTTTTACTCCAACTGATTTTGTGAGTTTGCATAAATTTATATTTTTGCAACTTTTTTTAGCGCTTGCTTATGCTGGATTTTTGCTAACTGGACTAACCGATTGGACAAATTTTCAAGCATCTTTAAAAATACATGCTTATATATTATTTTCACTCTTTTTTATAAGCTTTATCTTGGCATTTTTTAGCCTATTTTTAGCACACTGCTTTATCGCTCTTTTTTGGCTTTACTTGGTTTTGCTTTGTCTTTATATGATCTGGCAGGATAAAAACGATGATCAATTTGGCGTGCTTGGCTTTTTATTTGGCATTTTAGGCTTTGAAATTTATTATCTAATAAGCGGCAATGAAAAATTTCTAAATTTACAAGTTTTCATCCACGTAATCGCTATCTTACTCATCTCGTACCGCGTTAGTGTCGTGCTTGGAAAAGAAGCGTTAAAAAGAGAAGAAGGCATGGATGAAGCTGTTTTTGTGCCAAATTTTATCTATAAAAATATCGCTATCTGCTGCGTTTGCGCCTTTTTGCTTTTTAATATATTTTTTGAAGCAAGTATGGGTGTCTATTATGCCGCGATAGCTTGTGGAAGTGCGGTACTTGCAAAGCTTAAAGAATGGCACTATAAAGAGCTTTTTAAGCATAGCTTTGTACTTTTATACTATTTTATGCAACTATTTTTAGCGCTTGGATTTTTGGGAATCGGCTTTAGCGGTATTTTTGGACTCCATCTTGAAACAAATTTTATGCATCTAATAGCGATAAATTCAGTAATTTTTAGCGTGATGCTTATATTTAATGTCGCAGGACTTCGTCATAGCGGACAAGAACTTGAGTTTTTACGCCTTAGTAAGATTGCTTTTATTTTAGTTCTTTTAGCTGGCATTAGCAGAGGAATTTTGGCTTATTTTTGGAGTGGCTTTTACATTCATTTACCAGCAACACTCATAGCAATCGCTTTTGTTTTTTGGCTCATAAATTTTTATGTGATCTTTAGGGATAACGATTTTAGCGATGATCCAGAGTAAAAAGATATTAAAAATTTATTCACTAATTAAAAAGAGTTTTTAAGTCTTTTTTGAAGTAAGTGGATATATAATTTGCGATATTTATTATCAATATTATAAAAAGGATTCTTTATGAACAAACTTACTTCTGTTGCTTTAGCAGCTTCATTTTTTGCAGTTTCAGCTCTTGCATTTAGCGTAGAAGGTGAACCAAAGGTAACATTTACTGGCTACAAGCTAGCAAATAAGACAGCCGTACCAGGTACTTTTAAAACGATAAATTTTAAAAGTCAAGAAAATGCAAATTTTGCTGATTTTTTAAAGAGCTTTGAATTTAAGCTAGAGCCAAAAGATATCGACACAAAGCTGCCTGACCGCGATAAAAGGATTGGCATTATTTTCGATAGCAAGGCAGTAGATGGCAAGATCGTAGCAGTAAGTGGCGACGATAAGGCTGGAGAAATGGATGTTGAGCTTAGCATAAATGGCAATTCAAAAACTTTTAAAACAAAATATGAAGTGCAAAATGGCAAGCTAGTAGCAAAATTTTCAGTTGATCTTGTAAATGATTTGAAGCTAAATGAAAGCTTTGATAAATTTGCCGCTGCCGCCAAACCATTTCACGGCGGAAAGAGCTATCCAGATGTAGATGTTGGCTTTGAAGCGGTGATAAAATAACTTTCAAATTCGGCGCCAGTAAATTAGCTTGCGCCGAAGTTACCTCTTTATCCTAGTTTCTTATTTTGTGATACCGAAAAATCGAAGATGACGGATTTTTCGCGGCAAGAATGCGAAATTTTATTTTAAAGATATCGACGAAATCGGCATCCCCGAGATAGACACCAAGCACAAAATCGACGTTTTAAACGTGAGATTTAAACGGGGCAAACTAGACCGCGAGGCAGCTGACGGTCTTATGCAGCCTATCGGCGACGATGACGCCGTGATATACGACAAATACGAACTCTCAAAGTACGAGATTTTTAAAATTTTAAAGCAGAAATTTGAGGCGCTAAGCGTGCAAAAAAGCGAAAATAAGAAAAAGTAAAATTTGTCTCGGCCCGCCGGCGCCAAATTTGATTTTTGACTTTGGCGACCGAAAATTTGCGAATTTGACCAAAATTTGAGCCAAATTCGCAAGGCTAAATTTATTTATTAAAATACGCCGCGAGTGCGCTTAGCACGACTAAAAAAGATAGTGAAGTTTTTGAAGAGTTTAAATTTTTCCTTTTGTTGTTATTTGAGTGGGCGCAGGGTTTGAGCGACTGGAGATTGAGAGCTTTAAATTTACTCAAATTGGCATTAATAAAATTTGCGCGATTATAGCTAAATTTAAACGCTTTTCGGTGTGGAAGCTTAAATTAAATTTGATGTAAAATTTGAATGCTAGCGGTGCAAAATTTAAACTAGAAATTTAAATACTACATAGCAAAGCGCGGTATTTTTTGCTTAGATGAGGCGAAATTTCTACTTCACTTCGCTTGTAGCTGCAAGTAGAAGTGACGAAATTTTCGCTCCAAGACTAGACATATAGTCTGTCGCGGGGGCAAAAATTTCAAATCTATTTAAATATACCCACTAAATAGGGAGAAGTATTTTTGCCTTAATCAAGGCGGATTTAAATTTTATGACGGGAGCGTATATGAAATACGTGACCGAGTAAAATTTAAATACAACGCAGAGTAAGGCAAAAAGACAAGCCTAAATTTAGACTTCGTACCTCTCGCCGGGTTTCATTTCGATTATCTCCCACGGCAAGCCCTGCTTATTTAGCTCATCCATGAAAGGCTTGGCATCGAAATTTTCCATGTTAAAGACGCCTTTTCCGCTCCAGATGCCCTTTGCGACCATCATCGAGCCGATCATCGCAGGCACGCCCGTCGTGTAGCTCACGGCCTGCGCGCCCGTCTCGGCGTAGCAAGCCTCGTGGTCGCAGACGTTGTAGATGTAGACTTGGCGCTCTTTGCCGTCCTTGAGTCCGCGGATCACGCAGCCGATGTTGGTTTTACCTTTCGTACGAGGACCGAGACTCGCAGGATCAGGCAGCAAGGTCTTTAGAAACTGTATCGGCACGATTTTTACGCCGTTGTGTTCTACCTCGTCGATACGCAGCATGCCGACGTTTTCTAGGCATTTCATGTGAGTTAGGTAGCTCTGTCCGAACGTCATAAAAAAGCGGATTCGCTTTAGCCCCTTGATGTTTTTTACAAGGCTTTCTAGCTCCTCGTGGTAGAGCAGGTAGCTGTCTTTGACGCCCACTTTCGGATAGTCCCATTTGAACATTATTTCCATCGGCTCGGTCTCTTTCCACTCGCCGCGCTCCCAGTAGCGGCCCTTTGCGCTTACTTCGCGCAGGTTGATTTCGGGGTTAAAATTCGTCGCGAACGGGTAGCCGTGATCGCCTGCGTTGCAGTCTAGGATGTCGATCTCGTGGATCTCGTCAAATAGATTTTGTTGCGCGTAGGCGCAAAATACATTGGTCACGCCAGGATCAAAGCCGCTTCCCAGCAGCGCCATCGTGTTTGCGGCTTTAAACTCGCCGTCCTTTGCCCACTGTAGCTTGTATTCAAATTTGGCAGTATCTGGATGCTCGTAGTTTGCCGTGTCGATGTAAGGTATGCCGGCGCGAGAGCATGCGTCCATGAGCGTTAGGTCCTGATACGGCAGCGCCACATTTAAAAGCAAATCGGCGCCCGTTTTTTTGATGAGCGCGACTACGGCATCGGTATCGTCCGCGTCGATCTGGGCGGTGTCAATTTGCACGCCTAGGTGATCCTTGATAAATTTAGCGATCGCGTCGCACTTGCTTTTTGTGCGGCTTGCAAGGGTGATCTTACTAAAAACGTCCGCGTTCATCGCGCATTTTACGGTCGCGACTTGGCTCACGCCGCCCGCTCCGATGATTAAGATATTTGACATTTTTGGCTCCTTAAAATTTTAGTGATTTTAGCAAAGTTAATATAAATTTCTAACTTCAAAAGGTAAAATGAGCCAAATTTTAAAGGTAAGAAGATGAAGAAAATTTTGCCATTTTTAGCGCCTATTTGCCTCTTTGCAAGTAGCTGTGACGAGCTGGTGCAAGAGAGTGTGAGGGAGTTTTATAAAAGCGATAGAAATTTGGAGAGAGCCATAAATTTAGCCGAGCAAGCGACTGATGTCTGCTTAAAAGAGGGCAACACCGAGCAGGCGATCACTTCGCTCATAAATAGCGCTAGCATTTGCATGGTAAATAAAGAGCCACAAAAGGCGTTAGAGCTCTCACAAAGAGCCCTAGAGCTTGCGGCAAACGTTAGCGACAAGCTGCTACTAGCTCGCTCTTATCATAGCCTAGGTGCGGCACAAAAGGCACTAGGCAGATACGACGAAGCACTTGCTAATTTTCAAGAAGCTCTAAAAATTTATGACAACGCGCCAAATGCCCCAATGAAAGACGAACTCATCTGTATAAAAGGC
Source organism: Campylobacter concisus (assembly GCF_902460845.1). Classification (NCBI taxonomy): domain Bacteria; kingdom Pseudomonadati; phylum Campylobacterota; class Epsilonproteobacteria; order Campylobacterales; family Campylobacteraceae; genus Campylobacter; species Campylobacter concisus. The sequence goes on from NZ_CABPVS010000003.1 coordinate 122,802, forward strand.
ATTGCTAGCGTCTACTACCTAAAAAACGACTTTGACAAAGCCCACGAAAACCACCTTTTAGCGCTAAATTTACTTGATATCACGCCGGAGTTAAGTGGCAACGAGCTTGTGCGATCAGAGCTTTTAGTAGAGCTTGCTAACGACCTAGCAAAGCTTAATCAAAAGGACGAAGCTACCCAAAACTACAAAAAAGTGCTTGAAATTTTAAATGGAAAAGAGCAAAATCCTCGCGCACGGGATCTTTTAGAGCGAGCCAACAAAGGACTAAAAGAGCTTAACTAAAGTTTTTCTTTAGACTTTTTAGCACGAAATTTGCAAGCTCAAGTCCCTTTGAACGGTGAGAAATTTTAAGCTTCGTCTCATTATCTAGCTCGCCAAGCGTTTTAGTAAAGCCATCTGGGATAAAGAGCGCGTCGTAGCCAAAGCCATTTGTACCACGCTCCTCATCTATTGCTTTGCCATACATAAAGCCATGCGTCGTGTAATCACCAAATTTCGAGCTAATAGCGATACAGGCGGTGTAGTGAGCTGGTGAGCTCTTTAAATTTAGAACCTTTAGCTTGCTAATTAGCTTTGCTCTATTATTTGCGTCATTTGCGTTTTTGCCACATACTTTGCCATTTTCATCAAGGTCAAAATAGCGAGCTGAGTAGATCCCCGGCTCACCGCCAAGTGCATCCACGCTAATGCCACTATCATCGCTAAGAGCGATAAACTCATTATCAAGCCCCTGCTCTTTAAGCTTTGCAAAGACAGCTCTTGACTTTATGAGCGCATTTTGCTGAAAAGTGCTGCCATCTTCAACGATCTCAAATGGCTTTACAATCTCGCTTAAGGCGTAAATTTCATAGCCTTTTAAAAATTCTTTTATCTCTTTTACTTTGTCTAAATTTGATGTCGCAAGCACAATCTTCATTGCAAGAGCTCCTTGATTTTTGGGCGTATTTTACAAAAAAGTAGATTAAATTTTTAAATTTAAATTAGCGTTAAAATGATAAACTTAGTCCTTTTAAAAATAAGGAAAATTTTATGTTAAAAAGCGTTTTACCACTATCTTTTATCATAGCAAGTAGATTTTTAGGTCTTTTTATAGTTTTGCCAGTGCTTAGCCTTTATGCCTTAAATTTACGCGGAGCAAACGAGTTTTTAGTAGGGCTAATAGTAGGCGTCTATGCGATCTCACAGATGATATTTCAAGTGCCTTTTGGAGCGCTCTCGGATAGGATAGGACGCAAGAAAACATTAACGATCGGACTTTTGGTTTTTATCATCGGCTCAATAATTTGTGCACTTACAAGCGATATTTTTACCATGCTATTTGGTAGATTTTTACAAGGTGTAGGTGCTATCGGAGCAGTTGCAACTGCGATGATAAGTGACTATATAACAGAAGAAAAACGCTCAAAAGCTATGGCGATAATGGGTGCTTTTATAGGGCTTAGTTTCACACTTTCTATGGTGCTTGGGCCGCTTCTTGCCAAAGACTATGGGCTTTCAAGCCTCTTTTACTTAAGTGCCGCCCTTAGCCTACTTTGCATTGTACTTCTCTACACCGTTGTGCCAAAAGAGATAAAAGTAAGCGCTAAAAGTGAAAAAGTACCGTTTGGCAAGTTGTTTTTGCAAAAAGACTACATGATCATAAATTTCACCTCTTTTATGCAAAAGATGCTAGCAAGCATCGCATTTTTGGTGATTCCTATCGTTTTAGTAAAAGAGTATGGTTACGAAAGTAGCGAGCTTTACAAGGTCTATTCGTTTGGCGCCGTGCTTGGCTTTTTGGCTATGGGGCTAGCTGGCGCCCTTGGCGATGGCAAGGGACTTAGCAAGGTCATCTTGATAGCTGGCACGCTGCTTTTTGCTCTAACCTACACCATTTTTGCCATTAGTTTTACGCTTTTTATCTTCGTTTTGGGAGTTGCTATATTTTTTATAGGATTTAACCTTCACGAACCAATCATGCAATCAACCGCAACAAAATTTGTAAAATCCTCGCAAAAAGGCTCAGCCCTTGGTGTATTTAATTCATTTGGTTATTTAGGAAGCTTTGTTGGAGGTGCGTTTGGTGGATACATCTTGCATGCTTTTGGCTTTAAAGTACTCGCCATCATCTGTGTGGTACTTTGCGTGGTATGGCTTATTTTACTCTTTAGCCTGAGCGATCCAAGAATTTTTAAAAATATCTATCTAAGCCCTGAAGTAAGCTTAAATTTAGAGTTACTAAATAGCCAAAAAGGTGTAGTCGATTATTACAAAAACGAGAAAAATCAAGTGATAAAATTTGACTCTCGCCTAATAAGCGAGGCAACTTTAAAAGAGAGTTTGAAGTTTTGATCTACGACGTCATCATCATTGGCGCCGGTGCTAGCGGACTATTTTTAGGAGCAAATTTAAAGGGTAAAAAGATTGCCATCTTAGAAAAAAATAGTAGTGCTAGCAAAAAGATCCTAGCAAGCGGTGGAGGCAGATGTAACATCACAAATCGCTTTATAAGCGCTAAAAACTACCTTGGCGAGCAAAAATTTATAGAGCAAATTTTAAAAGTACTGACTCCAGATCAAGTTTTAATTTTTTTTAGCGAGCTTAAATTTAGTGAGCAAAAGCAAAATCAGTTTTTCTGCGATAGCGGTGCAAAGAGCGTTTTAAACGTGCTTTTGAAAAGACAGAAAGCGGATATTTTTTACAACGAAGAAGTTCTTGGTGCTAAAAAAGTAGATGAAATTTTTGAAATTTTGACAAAAGATGAGAAATTTAGAGCTAGAAATTTAGTCATCGCAAGTGGCGGACTAAGTTATAAAGCCCTTGGCGCAAGCGACATTGGTTATAAAATAGCAAATGATTTTGGCATTGAAACATCAACTCTTTTGCCTGCACTTGTTGGATTTAGCGTACAAAAAGATGAGTTTTGGTTTAAAGAACTTAGTGGCGTTAGCCTAAACGCCGAGGTGGAAATAAATAGCAAAAATGAAAGCCATAAATTTAGTGACAATCTGCTTTTTACGCATAGGGGCATAAGCGGACCAGCGATACTAAATGCCTCGCTATTTTGGCAAAAGGGGCGAATTTGCATAAATTTTTTGTCCAAATTTAGTGAGAAAAATTTAATAGATGGCAAAAAGCAGCTTAGCTCGGTTTTGCCCTTGCCAAAAAGGTTTGTGCTAGAGTTTTTAAGAAATTTTGGCTTAAAAGACAGAGCTTTTTATGAATTTAGCGATAATGAGAGACAAATCATAAAAAGGCTTTTTGCTTATGAATTTGCCCCAGCTGGGACATTTGGCTTTGAAAGAGCGGAAGTTACAAAAGGTGGCGTAAAGAGTGAATTTTTAGATGAAAATTTACAAGCCTATAACGTTAAGGGGCTTTATTTTGTTGGTGAAGTCTTGGACATCACTGGCATGCTTGGCGGATATAACTTACATTTTGCATTTGCAAGCGCTCTAAAGGTGGCTAGGGTCTTAAATCTATGATCTCCTAGAAGTTAGCTAATTTTTAGATAAATTTTCATATTTTAAATAAGATAAATTTACTATGAAAGCAAGTTTTTAAGCAATTTATTTAGAGTAATTTAGATGTTTAAAATTCATAATAAATACTTTAAAAAGATTTTATACCAAACAAAAGCAACGAATTTTTGGAATAAATTTTATAGCCAAGCAAGCTAAACATTAGGTTGAATTTAATTTAAAGTATAAGTAGTTTAGGAATATTAGATTATTAAACCTCTTTTATAAAGCTAACGGCTTCAAATGGGTTTGAGAAAATATGTTTACTAAATTTCTCCAAATCACTCTTTTGACCATATCCACAAGTTAGACCCACACCTGTAACAAAAGCAGCTTGTGCGGCCATTAAATCCATAATGGTATCACCTACCATAAATGCATTATTTTTATCTTTATTAAGTCTAGTTAAAGCCAAATTTATTGGCTCTGGATTTGGTTTTGGATTAGCAACATCGTCTCTTCCAATAACAGTTTTTATATATTTCATAACTCCTAAATGCTCAAGCAAGATAATAGAAAATTTTGAAGTTTTAGTAGTAACTATACCTACATCAGCAAAGCTACTTGCCTCCTTCAATGCTTCATTTGCATAATCTAAAAGTACCGTCTCATCAAGATAAATTTTTTCATAGCAAGCTTTATACTCTTTTATATAGCTATCAATTAAATTTTTGCTTGCACCAAGTCTTTCAAACATTATTTCAAGCGGATGACCAACCAAAGACTTTAATGCATTATGGTCTGGCTCTTTTTTACCATGGGATAAGAAAGCTCTATTAAATCCTTTTAAAATAGCAGAAGTCGAATCAATAAGCGTACCGTCCAAATCAAAAAGTATGGTTTTTTTCATCATTTTCTCCGTAGAAATAAAAAAGGGCCTAGCCGAAGCTAAGCCCCTAAAAAAAGTAACTTTAAATAATAAGATTATTTATTGAAAGTAGCTTCAACGCGTCTATTTTGAGCGCGGCCTTCTTTAGTTTTATTTGTAGCAATTGGTTTAAGCTCACCGTAACCAACTGTTGAAATTTTATCCTCACTTACGCCATAGCCAGCAAGAACATCAGCTACTGCTTTTGCTCTTTTTTCAGATAGTTTTTGGTTATAAGCTTCTGCACCTACGCTATCAGTGTGACCAGCAAGTACAACTTTATAATCTGGGTGTTCGCCCATGAAGTCAGCTACTTTTTTGATCTCAGCTGCATATTTTGGTCCAACTTTGTAGCTATCAAATGCAAAGTTAACATCTAGATCTCTAAGAACGATAACTTTCTCGCATCCTCTTTCGTCAACAACCACGCCAGCTGGAGTGTTAGGGCATTGATCTATATCATTTGGCACGCCATCATTATCATCATCAAGAACTGGAGTTGCTGCTGCAACTGGAGCTGCTGCTGCAACTGGAGCTGCTGCTGCAACTGGAGCTGCTTTTGAGTCAAGACCGATACCAAAGCCTAGTGAATAGAATAGGTTATGATCAGCATGTTCAAATTTGATAGCGTCTCTTGCTTCTGCTTTAAGAGCGAATCTATCAGTTACTTGATATCTTAAACCAAAACCATATTGGCCAAAACCGCCATCTTCATTTTTAACAAAAATAGCTGGAACATCTTCATAACCAGCACCAACTAAGCCATATAGACTAACTGGTCCAAAATCAACTATATCTTTTATAAGATTTGCATGATATCTAAGAACTCTTCCTTCTCTTGTTAAGCTACCTGTTTTTTCTTTTGCTTTTTGAGTGTAATCAACACCAAGCTCTACTTGGTCAAAGAAAAAATCTTCAAGATTTCTAGCAGCTCTAACACCAACGAAGTTGTGGTCTTTTACACGTAAATTTCCCTCTGGGTGAACACCACCAATAGTTGGAGTAACTTCATAATTATATGCTGCGTTAGACGCAAAAACCGCTGTTGCGGCAACCATAGCTAAAGCAATCTTTTTCATATTTAGAATTCCTTTCTTAGGATTTATTTTAAAGTGGTTACATTTTAACTGAATAAAATTTAACCGACTCTAAATCATAATTTAATTAACAATGTAAATTTGAAATTTACACAACTTAAATTTTTGCAAATGCAAAAGCACTTGCAAAAATTCATTAACGTTTAGAGAATTGTGGGCTTCTTCTTGCCTTTCTTCTACCAAATTTCTTACGTTCAACAACACGAGAATCTCTAGTTAATAAGCCTTTTGGTTTAAGTGCTGCTCTAAAATCAGCATCCATATCAGCTAAGGCACGTGAAATGCCGTGTCTTAAAGCCTCTGCTTGTGCTGAATAACCGCCACCTAAAGTTGTGGCTACTACATCTATTAAACTCTCTTGTTTAGTAACCAAAAGTGGTTGAATTACTTTAAGCTTTATAGCTTCATGTCCGCCAAGCCAAGTGTTAAGATCCATACCATTTACTACGATTTTACCGCTTCCAGACTTTATCCAAACCTTTGCTACGGCAGTTTTTCTTTTACCAGTTGCATAAACTTTTGCCATAATTATTTTCCTTCTTTTTTAGCTATTTGTGCCGTATGAGGATGCTCACTGCCAGCATAAACTTTTAGTTTTTTTATCATCTCTCTTCCAAGTTTAGTTTTTGGAAGCATTCCACGAACAGCTAATTTAAATAGTTTTTCTGGCTTATTTGCTATCAAATCGCCAAATTTTTCACTCTTTACGCTACCAAAATATCCTGAGTGTCTGTGATAAAGTTTATCTTCAGCTTTGTTATTACCAGTAAATTCTACTTTTGAAGCATTTATGATGATAACATAGTCGCCACAATCTACGTTTGGCGTGAAGCATGGTTTGTTTTTGCCACGAAGTATAGTTGCTACCTCAGTTAGCAATCTACCAAAACGTTTACCAGCTGCATCAACAACGATCCAGTCTCGTTTAACTTCGTTTGGCTTTGTTATTTTTGTCATTTTCTTACCTTTGCCAAGTTAATTTTTGAGTTGTGATTGTATTTAAACAATGCTTTTATAAAGCTTAAATTAAGTAGCATTTAAACTTCAATATATGAAATTTTTCCATCAAGAGCGTAGAAGATGACGGCGATTATACTATGCTTTGGATAAAATTTACTTAACGCCTCTTTGTATTCTCCAACTTGTTTTTTATTTTCCTCGATATTTTTATCGGTCGTTTTATAGTCAATCACACGAATTTCACTCTCTCCGATACAAAATAAGTCCATCTGTTTTAGTTCATTTTTTACTTTAAATGGCTGCTCTTTGTAAATTTCTTTATCTTTTATGCACTCTATAAATTTTGGCTCATTTATTAGCATTTTTGCCCGTTTAAAGGCACCTTCAAGTCTATCAGGTGAGAGAAATTTATAAAATTTATTTAGCATTAAACTTTTGGCTTTTAAAAGCGAATTTTCATCAAATTTTTCACTCATCTCGAGCAAATAGTGAAACGCTAAACCAAAATAGATTGCCTCTAAATTTTTACCGCTCGTTTTTTGCTCTCTTGCCTCTACATCTTGCCTTTCTATCTTTAAAATTTCAGGCATTTTTTCATCTTTTGTATCCTCTTTTTGCTCGCTCTTGCTAGGCAAAATTTTACCAAAGCTAAACTCTTTTAGATCAAGATAGTCGTTTACTTCGCTTTTATCACTTCTAGTATAAAAAGAAAAAAAGCTAGGACTATTCCCACTTGGAGCGGCTTGTTTAATGATGATAAGCGACTTTGTAGCCCTAGTGAAAGCAACGTAAATTTTATTGATATTTTCTTGCTTCTCAAGCTCTCTCATTTGCTCTAACACACCAGCATACTCAGGGTCAAAATTTTCTCTACCAGAAATTCTACTTTTTACTATCCACTCGCCTTTTTCGCTATATTCTGTTATGAAGTTTGAGTCATCGCCCCTGCCCTTACTCATCATATCGCAAACTATCACGTGAGCAAACTCTAGCCCTTTTGACTTATGAACAGTCATTATCTTTACGCCATCAGCATTTTTAGGACTGATTTTAGAACTGAAATTTTCAAGATTAAAGATAAAATCACTTAAATTTTTGTAGCCGCTACTTAGTTCAAAAAGCCTTAGAATGTCAACATCAGCCATATTTATGTATAAATTTTTAGCTAGATAAAATAGGCTTTTTGTCGCACTATCTTCAGCTTTTATTTTTAGCCTTTTAGGATTTGTATTTATGAGTGCTTTTACATTTTTTTCATAAATTTCTTCACCAAAAAGACAAAATTTTGCATACTCGATGATCGCTGCAACAAACGGCGTTCGCTTTAGCTCCAAGGTACCTTCATTTACGCTTTTTATCCCCTCACTGCTAAGCACCTCTGAGATGAGGCTGATGTCACTATTTTTCCAGCAAAGCACAGTTATCTCACTTGCATTTACGCCAGCTGCAAGTAGCTCTTTTACTTGTGAAACTGCTGCACCCGCGATATCCTCGTCACTTAGCACACGCAAGTAGCCATAGTCATCTTCCTTGGCCTCAAAATAAGGACACTCGCCACTTACTTTGTAGCTTAGCTCCTTATCTTTTTTATCTGATTCTTGTGGCTCAAAACTAAGTCCATATCTATGATAAATTTCTTCAAAAACGGCATTATTAAATTTCACCAAAGCCTTTAAACTGCGGTAGTTGCTAGGCAAATTTTCCACCAAAATTTGCTCAAATTTCTCTCCAAGCTTATCAAAAAGCTCTTTTTTACCGCCCCTAAATTTATAGATACTCTGCTTCGTATCTCCAACGTAAAAGAAGCTTCCAAGCCCGTTTTGCCCGTATCCTGAAACGATTTCATTGATAATTGGCAAGATGATCTCATATTGGATCACGTTTGTATCTTGGAACTCATCTATCAAAAGGTGATTTATGCGGCCATCAAGCCTAAAATAAAGCACATCTTTATCAAAATTTTCAACCAAAAGCTTAAAGACCAGCTTATTTATATCAGCAAAGCTTAGAGAATTTATCTCTTTATTTAGCTCTAAATTTGAGTGTTTATAAACATTTAAGAGCTTGCTAAAACCACTAAGTCTGTATCTTTCAACCTCCAAAATATACTCTTTTGCCACCTCTTTTAGCTCGTTAAAGAGCCTATCAAGCTCACTTGTATAAATTTTGCTAAAAGTGCGGTAATTTAGGCTCTCTCTTTCAAAGACCTTGTTTTTAAAAAGCTCAAACAAATTTTGCTCTTTAAATGTCTTTTTAGCCGTATCACTAGCACCATTTTGCAAGGCTATATGCTCATTTATCTCCTTTTGCGCTGCTCTTACCTTGCTATCATCTGGATAGCTTGCACCACTATCTTTTAGCTCACCACCAAAGCTCTCATAAAATTTAGCCAAAGTCTGCGAAAAACTCGCCTCTTTTTGGCTTGAGATTATCATCATGAGTGCAAGCTCACTAAGAAGCTTTTGATCTTTACTTGCCTCTTTTACAAATTTTTTCCACGCCAGATCTTGTAGACTATCTTGCACGCTGTAATCAGGACTAAGCCCTAAATTTTGACTAAATTTCTTTAGGATTCCAGAGAAAAATGCATCAAATGTATAAATTTTTAGCTCACTTTGCAAAAACCTATCAAGCTTCTCATCGCGTCTTTTTATGACCTCATCTTGGCTCAAACTAAGCTCTTTGCAAAGCTTTTCAAGCTCGTCCTTTTTGTTTTGCAAGTCCAAAAAAGTTGTGATTATGCGCTCTTTCATCTCATTGGCCGCTTTTTTGGTAAAGGTTAGAGCGATGATCTCGTTTATATTTTCGCCTCTAAGCACCAAAGCGATATAACGAACGCTTAAAGCGAATGTTTTTCCGCTTCCAGCACTTGCTTTTAGGGCTAAAAAATCTTTCATAACTCTCTCCTACAAAGTATGGCATACTCGCAAAATTTACAAGCTCCGCTTTTTCTTTCAAAATTTATCTTAGTATTATTTATACTCTTTAGATTTTCTATCTCATCCTTTAGATCATCTACGCTTTTTTTTGAGCTAATAAGCACAGGTTCATTCTTTAGAACAAAGTAAGCACTTTTTACCTCGCTACCATAAAGTGCTTCATAAAATGCAAGCTGAAGCGAGTTCGCATTTGCATCACCAGTTTTATAATCAAGTATAAAAGGCTCGCCATCAGGGCTAGCATCGATCCTATCGATAATGCCTTTTATCTTTACATCACAAAAATCACTCTCTAGGTCTTTTTCACACTCAAGCACTCTAAAGCCAGCACTTAAACGTTTATTTTCAAACTCTGCGTATTCTTTAAATTTCTGCGACCAAATCTCAAGCTCAAGCGAAGAAAAATCTTGCTTTGCAAGTATTTCTTTAAAAATAGCCAAATCAAATATATTTTTTTGTCTATAAAAATCACTTGTGTAGTATTCATAAAGTGCCTTATGGAAGCTATTTCCCTGCTTAGATCCTGGCTCAGTTGCTATAGCTTTTGCTCCTTTTATACCAGCTATCTTTGCGTAATAATACTTTCTTGGGCAAGTTAGAAATAAATTTAGTGTCGAAAATGATAGCGGTTTAGTGAAAAAATCATGCTCCAAAATGATCTCATCATCGCTTAAATTTAGGCTTGTACTTCCTTTTAAAAATAATTTTAAATACGCCTCGTCACTAAATTTCTCATCTTTTATTATTTTGAAATTTTTTAAAAATCTTGAAGGAATACTCTCTTCGTTTAAAACACAGCTTATGGCGACCTTTTTGGCATTGTTTATAAGGCTTTCGTAGTAAAATCTCTGCAAATTTTCACGCTCAAGGTAGCTTATAAGTCCTGCTTTTTGCCTCACTTTCGAGTTTAAAAACATCTCATTTGTGCTTCTTGCTGGGATGAAGTTATCATTAAAATCAACTATGATTATACCATCAAATTTCATTCCACGGCTCTCAAGCATGCCCATGACACTGATCTTTCCGCCACCCACATCATCGATGCTTAGTCGCGAGATATTTAGCAAGAAAATTTCACTTAACTGCTTTAAGCTAAAGTCAAAATACCTACATAAATTCTCAATCCTAAAAAGCTCAAGCGCGAGCTTTTCTTCACATCTTGGCTCATTTTCAAGCGTTAAAAGCTCATCTATTAGCCCTTTAAATTTAGCAAAGTCGCAAAGATCAAAGTAGCTCGATTTAAATTTATTAAAAAGCTCTTCGCTTATGCCAAGCGCGCTCAAGATAAAGCCAAGCTCCTCGTAGCTCTCACATTTACTTTGATCAAAAACCGGCCTTGCCTCTTCATTGATCGCTTTTGTAATGTAAAAAAGCGCCTCATAAAATTTTGTATTTTTAAAGCTCTCGCCCATAGCGTAGTTAAAAATTTTATCTCTATCATGAAGCCTTAAAATTTCACTAAAGCTCTCATCTGGCAATATGACAGCGATGTTTTCAGGCTTTATACCCTCACGCACAAACTCGCTCGCCTTTGCCATAGCGTAGGCACATTGCAGGCTTCTAGTGGCAAATCGCTTTTCTAAGACTGGCTCAAATTTTTTGATATTTTCTAAGCAAATTAGCTCATTTGTCTTTAAATTTAGCTCATATTTTTTGTAATTTTCAATCTCACTAATAGCTGAAATTTGCTTTATTTTATTGATTAGCTTTGCATTGAAAACACTAGTTTGAAAGATAATTTTTAGCGTAGTTAGCTTTGAGATTTTCTCTAAAATTTCCCACTCAAACTCGCTTAAAATTCCATCTATATGCAGTGAAATTTCACTAAAGCTTTTGATGTAAGCTTCATTTATGTTATAAATTTTTGGCAAGGTTATATCATCGTAGAGATTTTCTCTATCAAGCAAGCTCTCATACTCTTTTAAAACCGCTTCAAGTATGTTTAAATGCTCCTCAAAATTAGCGTAAATATCGTTAAATTTGATCTCAGCAATACTCTTTTTACTAATAGCTAGCTCTTTAAAAAATGAAAAAAGATAGTCATTATTTTTCAAAAATTCAAAAAACTCAGTTGGAATTTTAAGAACAGAGTTTGCCTTTTTGACGCTAGCACAGGCTCTATTCATAAGCACCAAAGCATAGGTGCTATCAATCTCAAATCTACCATCTACATAAACTATCTTTTTATAAAACTCGGCAATGCTTAGGCTTTTTGGGATTAACTCATCATTAAAACTTGCATTAAATTCACGAATCTTACGCGAGTTCGTAAAGACAAAAAGTTGGTTTAAGTTATGCATTTTTCTCTCTTAAATTTTTAAGCAATGATAGCTAAATGCTGATAAAAGAGCGCTTTTTACGCTTAGCTAAAGCTTTAAATTTTTATCTAAATACATTAAAATTTTAAGCCTTAAAGAGCCAAAAGCTACAATCACAAAAAAAGGAGCAAAAATGCATAAAGGGTTAAACAGACAAGGTTTTTACTACGGCTTTCCGGTTTTGCTGGCTACCACAAAAGATAAAAACGCAAACGATGATATCACGGTGCTTTCATCTTCTTGGACGTTAGGAAATACAGTAGTGCTTGGCATAGGCATTGAAAATCAAGGCTTTAAAAATATCAAAAATGGTTCAGATATCACGCTAAATTTATGTGATGAGAGTCTGCTAAAAGCTGTGCAAAAAATGGAAAAACTAACTGGTGATAGTAACGTGCCAGAAGAAAAAAAGAATCTTGGCTACACCTACGAGCACGACAAATTTAAGGTGGCAAATCTCAGCAAAGAACCTGGCATAAAAGTAAAAACCGTCAGGATAAAAGAGTGCAAGATACAGATAGAAACGGTTGTAGAAAAGATAGAGTTAAAAGAGTGGTTTAGCATAGTTACTTGCAAGATTACAGGCATTTTTGTAGATGAAAATTTACTAAAAGATGAAAAGATAGATACGCAAAAATGGCATCCATTAATCTATAAATTTAAAGAATATGTCGGCACTTGCGAGCGTTTAGGATTAAATTTTGGATTTAAAGAGATTTGATTTATAGCTTTATTTAATAAAAACTTAGTCTCTTGGTTTTAGATTTAGGCAAAAAGATTAGTTTATTAAAATTTAAACTCGGCTTTGAAATCTTTTCCAGATACCAAAGCTGCGATTTTAAGATCATTTTGTGACATTAAGGTCAAATTTATAATACCTTGTATCATTAGTGTCACTTAGCCTTAAAAGTAGCTGCCATCTACCTTCTTTTAGACTTGTTTCTTCGCTTACTAGATCATTTTCTTGCCATGAAGCTCTTAAAATTTTATTTTCTTTATTTGTCTGTGGGCGAGTGAGTAAAATTTCATATTTTAAAGCTGAAATTTCTCCTTTTTTTGGAGTTAGATGAAATTTAAACTTAGCATTTAGGGCATTAAAATTTGGCTCAAATTTTAGATCAAATTTCTCATCAAAGCGTTTTTCACTCTCTTTGATAAAGGTTATATTTTCATCGACATTTTGGTAGCTTTGCATATAGGAGCTATCCATCTCAACTGGATGTTTTAGTGCTATGATGATCGTTACTGCGCAAGCGATAATGATAGCAATGAAGCTAAGCACAATAGCATAAGGCCAAAAAGTTTTTTTATCCATTTTTTACCTTTTTATAAAAGATAACAATTATAAAAAATGCAACCAAGCCATAGATGAAAAATCTTAAAAAATTTAACGTAGTTTTATTTGAATTTCCAACACTACTTTCAAGCTGTAAATTTAAGCTAGATGCGATTTGTTCGGCAATATCAGCGTAGCCATTTAATATAGCAGCATTATAGACATCTTTGCCATTTTTAGAAACCAAAATAGGAATTATCGTTCCTGACTCTGGATTTACACTTAAAATTTGTTCTTTATTAAAAAGCTTTGAAGTATTAGAATCGGCAAAAATTTCTACTTTCTTTTTATCCTTTATAAGCAGTAAAAAAGCATAAGGCGAGCTAAGGTTTTGCTCTTTAAAAAGAGCTTCTAGCTCACCATCTTTATATACGCCAACTACTAAATTTATACCGCTTTTTGCATAAAGCTCACTGCCGATCTCATTTAGCTTTACACTTACTTTTTGGCTTAGAATTTCATCATTATTTATCACAAAATTTGCTCCCAAAGCCAAACTTTGTGAGAGCAAAAATATAAAAATGAGTATAAATTTTCTCACACCTAGCCTACAAAAAGGTGGTTTGATGTAAGCACTGACCACGCACAAATAGCTCCTGCAACAACTATCAGCAAGATTATGGCTTTTTCTATTATGCCTAGCATCACTACTCCTTTATAATGACGTGTTTAGCGTTATCAACGCTCTTCATCTCAATGCTGCTTGCATCTTTTAATGAGTAAGGTTTGGTTGCTACATCTTTTTGCAAGCCAATACCAATATAAGTAAGTACGCCAAGGATAGATAGCAAAAGCAAAACTGCCACCAAATAACCGCTAATACCATTTAAAGCAAAGATATTTCTATTTTTATTTTCCATTATTCGCCCTTTGATAGCGATATGACATATTCGCCAACTGCTTTTTGTTGTATCTCATTTAGTCTGCCATCATTAAATTTAGGCATAACACCGATGTTGCCGTTTTTACCACGATTTAGTACATCTACGATGAACTCACTTGAACCATATTTACTAAGATCAGCCGACATACCATCCATGCCTTTGCCATCATCTCCGTGACAAGCTGCACAAGCTGCGTAAAGCTCTTTTCCCATAGCTACTAAATTTTCGTTTTTTGTACTTTTTATAGCACTTATCTCTTTTGCAACATAAGCTGCGATAGCCTTTGCTCCATCAGCATCAGCTAACCCTGCTGGCATCTCACCCATAGGATAATCAAGCCCTTTTGAGCCATTTAGTATCGTATCGACTATTCCTTGTTCGCTACCCCAAATTTGTAAATTTGCAGCTTTGCCACCAATGCCATCGCCTGTGATGCCATGACATGCTGAGCATTGCACTAAAAATACGCTCTCTCCCATAGCATGAAGCGTTTCTTTGCTTGGGTTTGCATACTCTTTTTCAAATTTAGCGTTTGCCTCTTTTACTTCTTTATTATATTCACCGATTTGTGAGTAAGAATTTAGTGGATAACCAAGTAAATAATACCAAATCGCCCAAACAAGCGTTAGTAAAAAAACTACCGCCCAACCAAATGGAACTGGATTTTTATACTCGCCTATCCCATCCCAGTTGTGCTCGCTAAGCTCTACGCTTTCATCCTTTTTAACTTTCATTTGACCAACATACTTGCCAGCTACAACGACAGTTAGTACGATAATTAAGATGGCACCTATTAACGCAAGTAAATTTATATTATCTTCTAAATTTAGCCATTGCATACGCTCTCCTTTGTAGCCTTTTGCTCTAAAATTTTACTACCGATCTCATCATCTAGGGCTAATCTTGAATACTTCTCATAATTTCTTCTACCTTGCTTTTCACTTTTGTAAAGATGAAAAAAATAAGCATACAAAGTGATAGCTAAGAATGCTGTCAAAATAAAATAGCCATAAGCTTGAAGTTCTCTAATATCCATTACTAACTCCTATTTTAGGCTATTTAGATAGGCGATAAGTGCCACAATCTGGCGAATTTCACCCTTTGCAAAGGCACTTTTTACTTGCTCGTCTTTCATACTTTCAACGATACTTGCAGCCTGCTCTTTCACGTTAGCATTTGCTTGCTCAAAAGTACCAAGAGCTGGCATATCTTTCTCATCATAAGGTGTGTTAAAAACCTTTTTAACAGTTAGTGCTTCAGCGTAAGCAGTCTCTATATCAGCATTTTTCTTAAACAAAAATGGATATGCTGGCATGATCGAACCTGGCACAACAGAGGCTGGGTTTAACATATGATTTTCATGCCAATCTGTCGTTCTATAATTGCCCACACGCATAAGATCTGGACCAGTTCTTTTTGAACCCCAAAGATGCGGACGATCATAAGCAAATTCGCCACTTAGCGAATACATGCCATATCTATCAGTCTCAGCTTTAAACGGACGTATCATCTGTGAGTGGCAGGTGTTGCAACCATTTTGTATATATATATTTTTTCCAGCAAGCTCTAAAACCGTATAAGGTTTTGTACCCTCAAGTGGCCTAGCTCTATTTGCAAAGTCAGGTAAAATTTCTACTACGCCAGCATAGGCTATGACGATAAATACGCAAACTGCAAAAAAGAATGGATTTTTTTCTAACCAAGCAAACATCACATCACCTCCACATTGGCTTTAGCACCGCCCATAGGCGTTGCACTTTTTGGCTCTACCAAAATAGCTTTAGCAGAAGTTGATTTGTAGATATTGTAAGCAAACATCAAAAAGCCAATCAAATACAAAAGTCCGCCAATAGCTCTAATGTAATAATAAGGTATAAGTACTACAACAGTATCAATAAATGAGTAGAGTAAATTTCCATAGCTATCAGTTGCTCTCCACATCATACCTTGCGTAATACCAGCAATCCACATCGAAGCAAAGTATAAAACGATACCTGTTGTTTGTATCCAAAATTGAGCTTCCATTAAGGATTTTGAATAAATTTCGCGCTTAAAGATACGTGGTGTCATATGATAAAGTGCCGCCATAGTCATAAAACCAACCCAGCCAAGTGCTCCATCATGCACATGTCCTGGCACCCAGTCAGTATAGTGAGCTAGTGCATTTACAGATTTGATAGCCAAGATAGGGCCTTCAAGAGTTGAAAACATATAAAAAGTTGAAGCTAGAATCATAAATTTAATAAGCGGGCTCTCGCGAAGTTGTGTCCATTCACCTTTCATTGTAAGAAGCATATTAATAGCTGAACCCCAAGAAGGCAAAATCAAAACAATAGAAAAAACCGAACCCATAGTCTGCATCCAATCAGGCACAGCAGTATATATTAGGTGGTGACCGCCAGCCCAAAGATAGATAAACATAAGGCCCCAGAATGAAAATAACGAAAGCTTATAAGAAAATATTGGCTGTCCGCTCTCTTTTGGCAAGAAGTAATAAATTTGGGCGATGATCGCTACTGTAAATACAAACGCAACTGCGTTGTGACCGTACCACCACTGAACCAAAGCATCATTTGAGCCAGCATACATCGAAACTGAGTGTAGCCATGAGCCATATCCACTAACTAGTCTTGTTGGAATTTCCATGTTATTAAATAGATAAAGCATAGCAACGCCAAGAAATGTAGCAATGTAATACCAAACTGAGATGTAAAGTGTCTTCTCACGGCGTATACCAATAAGCCCAAATATACTAATACCCCAAAGCACCCAGACTACTACTACTGCGATATCTAATGGCCACTCAAGCTCGGCATACTCCTTAGATGTACTCTCGCCCATAAAAAGTGTCACAACAGCTAGAATCATAACAAGTATATAAAGCCAAAAATGAAGCTTACCAATGAACATCAAAAACGGAGATTCACTCATTGATACTTTTAAAACACGCTGTCCAATGTAATACCAAGTGGCAAATATACCAGAGAGCATAAAACCAAAAATGATACCGTTAGTATGAAGAGGACGCAATCTACCAAATGCCGAATACTCACCAGCTATATAGTTTAGATCAGGACAGGCAAGCTGAAAAGCCACCAAAACACCAATAGCCATGCCAACAATACCAAAAAATATCGTGGAGAACATAAAGAGTTTTGCCACACTATAATCATAATGTAGCAACTGGGATGGTCGCATAAATTTTCCTCCTAGTTAAATTTATATTAATTTTCGGTTATTTTAGAGTAGAAAAACTATAAAAAGACTTAATTAATATAAATTCTCTTTTACTAGGAGAGTCTTCTATCTATTTTGTAACCAAGTCCAGGAACATTTTTTATAAAATTACTACCAACCTTATCTCTAACACGTTTAACAAAGGTCCTAATAGCAGCCTCTGTCACGCTCTCACCAACCCAAACAACATTTTTTATTTCATCGTGAAGTACAAGCGTGCCAAGTCTTTTTATGAGTAAAGATATAAATGCAAGCTCTTTTTTTGTAAGAGAAATTTCAACACCATCTCTGATAAGCACACGTTTTATTTTATTAAAACTATATCCATTTGTAACCTGAATAATATTTGCTGTTTCTATCTTATTTTTAGCGACATTTTCTAACGTAACTAAAAAATCATCAAGATCAATCGGCTTTAAAACGTATTTATCAATACCGACATCTATCGCTTTTAGAAGTGTTTCTTTTTCACTATTTGTGCTAAAAACTATAATAGGTGTATCTTTTGAAATTTCTTTAATGCATTTAGCCATATCAAGGCCATTCATTATAGGCATAAAAACGTCTGTTATAACCATATTTGGATTATATTTTTTAAATTTCTTAAGTCCTTCATCGCCATTTTGAGCAGTGATAACTTTTTCGAATTTATCTCGCATAACTTCTTGTACTATTTTTTTACCATCTCCCTCATTTTCAACGATAAGAACGGTTAGATTATTAAGAATCTTGCTCATTTATTCTTCCTTTTTGGTTATATTTATCAAACTTCATAAATTTTGACACAATTAACAATTATCTCTCTTACTTTAACTATCTTAGGCATTTGCTCTATATCCTAAAAACGATAGATAAATTCCATTTATTATCATTATGCTAGCTGAGATCTTAAACATTATGTCTTTAAATTTTTCATTTAAAATTCCAAATACAAAGCTAGCTAAAAGCATAGCTGGCAATGTACAAAGACCAAATACAAGCATTATAAAAGCCGAATCAATAAAATTTGCACTTAAAATCCCAAGTGCCAAAAAATAATAAACCACACCACAAGGCAAAAAGCCATTTAAAAAACCAAGTAATAAAAAATTTGCTAAATTTTTCTTTTGAATCCTTGTTTTTGCAATTCTTACTACAAAATTAAGCGCCTTTTGATTCTCTACAAATTTTAAAAGCTCACCCCTAAAAAGTAAGGCAATACCGATAAACGCGATCACTAAGCCAACTATAAAAAATATAAGACCTCTTACTTGCAAACCAAAGCTAATGGCCGCTCCAAAGGCACCAAACAAAGCTCCTAAAACTACATAAGCAAAAATTCTAGCTAGACTATAAAGTGTGCTTAGCATTAAAATTTCTATTTTATTCTTACCTTTAAAAAATAGAGTCTGCAAGCTCAAAAATCCGCTACACATACCTACACAATGACTAAAACTACTTAAAAATGCAACTGAGATAATCATGTAAAGGTTTATGCTTTGCATCTTATAAAATTTCTAAAAACTGCTTAAATATATATTTACTCTCGCTTGGACCACCACTTGCTTCTGGGTGGTGCTGGACCGAAAAGATCGGATAGTCTTTGTATCTCACACCTTCGATCGTGTTGTCAAATAAATTTCTATGAGTCACAACAGCTACTTCTGCGATACTCTCAGGCACGTTATAGTTGTGATTTTGTGTTGTTATCTCGATCGCCTTGGTTTCTAAATTTAGCACTGGGTGATTTGCTCCGTGCTGACCAAATTTAAGCTTATATGTCTCGTATCCAAAGGCGTTTGAGAGTAATTGATGTCCAAGGCAAATGCCAAATATAGGTATCCTAGCCTCAATCATCTTTTTGATCTCGCCTATTTCGGCCTTTAAATTTTTTGGCTCACCAGGACCATTTGATAAGAATACCCCATTTATCTCACTATTTTTAAATTTTTCTATTAAAATTTCAGCCTTAGTGTCGTGTGGCACGACGATAACCTCAAGGCCGGTTTCACATAGCTCGTTTAGGATATTTCTCTTTACGCCAAAGTCAAAAACAGCTATCTTTTTACCAATACTTTTTAACGGCTTATATGACTTTAAATTTCTATCCCAAGCGCCTTTTTTATGCTCGTACTCATCCATCGCACTAACTGTTTTTACGTAGTTTATATTTTCTATACGTCCGCTACTTTCAAGCCTGCGTTTTAGCTCATCTTTATCACTTATCTGCGTTGAGATATAGGCCATAAGCGCACCTTCATCGCGTAGCATCTTTGTAAGGTATCTAGTATCAATGTCATAAACGCCAAATTTACCTTGCTCTTCGAAAAATTTTCCCAAAGATTTTTGTGAGCGGTAGTTTGACGGAGTCTCGTTGTAGCTTCTCATTATAATGCCACTTGCATGAATTCTAAGGCTCTCCATATCATCCTCATTTATACCTACTATGCCTATTTCTGGCATCGTAAAGACGATAAACTGACCAGCATAGCTTGGATCGCTCATGATCTCTTCATAGCCAGTCATCGAGGTATTAAAAACGAGTTCACCTGCACACTCACCATGAGCACCAAAAGCTTTTGCTTCTAAAAAAACACCATTTTCAATGTAGATATAAGCTTTCATTAAAGCATGCCTCTTTTTTTAAGCTCATCTTGATACAAACGCTCAAAAACAAGATCATATTCATCAGTTCCTGGGATTAGCTTATGTTTATAATTTTGTATCATTTCATAAACATCATCTTCTATCTTCTCATAGCTTTTTAAGTACTCGTCTATTGAGTTATAAATCACATTTTTTACGCGATTTTCAGATACATTATAATCAACAAGACCGCTCTTCCAAATAGTTTCAAGCACTTTGTGAGCGATATTGCTAAATCTATCTTCGTGAGTTAAGATTACATCAAATTCACCTGCGAGCTTCTTTTTAACGAGCCAAAACATATTTTTGCGGTCAATTTGCATAGTTTGCATCTCGTCTTCATTTTTCTCCAAAAGCTCATTTACTCGCTCATCTAAAGCTCTTTCTTTTTGAATATCGACTGTTAAAATTTCACTTGTTTTTGCTACGATTGGCTCAATGCCTTTATTTAGTCTTACGAAACCACAATTTAGAAGATCTATTGCTATTTTATGTGAAATATACGGAACGTGTGGGAGTTTTAAACGCATTTTAAACCTTTAAATTTTTATGCCATTTTAACTAAATAAAGGTAAAACTTTACTTTGAAATTTTAACGACTTTATTATTATCGCTTCTTAAAAAATAAATTTCTCTTCGTCCTTCATAAAGTATCTTTCCATCAGTCTTTTGCTCATTTTCTAAATTTGATGAGATATCTAAAGATAGCGATTTGCTCATAAAATAATTTTCTCCTAAAGTGCGTCCAAAGTCAGGATACCAACTAAAAGCACAAACTATCAACAAAACTAAATAAAAGGCTCTAAAAATTTTTCTAAAAGGCGCGTAAAAAAAGCAATACCCAAATATAAAAAATACAGGCAAAAGCCATAAAAAAGGTACGTTATCAACAAAAATAACATTAAAATACTCGCTTATGCCATAGTAAGAAAAGTAGTTGTTGTAAATTCCAACAAATAGCGTAAAAATAGGAGCAAGGACAAATATAATACCCGTAAAAAAAGCATTTAAAATTTTCATAATCTCTCCTTTTGAGTGAGATTATATTAAACATAAGCTTTAATATTACTAGATTGATGAAAGCTAGACTAAAATTCAAAGCAAAATGCCATACATAGACATCTACTGCTTCTAGCAATACTTTAAAAACAGTTTAGCTATAAGCTAAACTGCCTTAAATTTATTATTTTTTAGATAAATACTCTTGCAAGCTTTTTACTTCAAGTGCTTTGCCGGTTTGTACCGAGCTTAGCGACTTAGCGGCTGCAAGTGCTGCTCGGATCGTTGTAAAGTAAGGAATTTTAAATCTAAGCACGTTTTGGCGGATTTTTTTACCATCATCCACGCTTGATTTTGTATCGCTTGTGTTGATGACAAGCGCGATATCGCCGTTTTTAAGCCTATCTTCAACGTTTGGCCTGCCTTCGCTTATCTTATAGACAAACTCGGCCTCCACACCAGCCTCGCTTAAAATTTTATGTGTACCGCCAGTTGCGATGATGCTAAAGCCAAGCGCTATTAGCTCTCTTGCAAGGTCTGGCGCGTAAGATTTATCAGCGTCAGCTAGAGTTAAAAAGACCCTGCCTTTGCTTGGCAAAGTATTGCTCGCAGCGATCTGACTCTTTGCAAATGAGCTTGCAAAATCGTGGCTTATGCCCATGACCTCGCCCGTACTCTTCATCTCAGGACCAAGGATGAGATCGGCACCACTTAGCTTATTAAACGGCAACACGCACTCTTTTACGCAAATATGCGAGCTAACGCGAGGTTTTAGGATGTCGCCATCTTCATAAACCACTTTGTAATCATCATAAAATTTAAACGCTTCACGTAAATTTCCTTGCCACATAACTCTTGTCGCTACCTTTGCCATTGGCACGCCAGTAGCCTTGCTCACAAACGGCACGGTCCTGCTCGCGCGAGGATTTACCTCGATCATATAAAGCTCGTTTTCATAGATGGCAAACTGGATATTCATAAGGCCGACAACGCCTAAATTTAGCGCGATATCTCTGGTTTGCTTCTCCACTTTTTTTATCATTTCTGCGCTTAAGCTCATCGGTGGCAATATGCAAGCTGAGTCGCCAGAGTGAATTCCAGCCTCTTCGATGTGCTCCATTATCGCGCCTATATAGACCTCTTTGCCGTCACATATCGCATCTACATCAAGCTCTTTTGCATCTTGTAAAAATTTATCAAGTAGCACTGGCGAGTGGTTGCTAACTTTGACCGCTTCGCTCATATACTCTTTTAGCTCGCTCTCGTTGTGTACCCTTCTCATCGCCCTGCCGCCTAGGACGTAGCTTGGGCGAACGAGCACTGGATAGCCGATAGTAGCGGCCTTTTGTAAGGCTTCTTCTAGGCTAGTAGCGGTGTCATTTTTAGGCTGAAGGACGCCTATTTTATTTATAAATTCGCTAAATTTCTTTCTATCCTCGGCCACGTCGATCACTCTTGCGGTTGTGCCGATGATCTTAGCGCCGATCACGCTTAGGCGTTTTGCAAATTTAAGCGGAGTTTGACCGCCAAAATGCACGATCACGCCATCTGGCTTTTCGCGCTCGATGACTGATCTCACGTGCTCAAAATCAATCGGCTCAAAATACAAAATATCGCTCGTGTCGTAGTCGGTTGAGACGGTTTCTGGGTTGCAGTTGTACATTATCGTTTTTATGCCAAGGTCTCTTAGAGCGTAGCTTGCATGCACGCAGCAGTAGTCAAACTCTATGCCCTGGCCGATTCTGTTTGGACCGCCACCTATTATCATCACCTTTTTAGCGTCTTTTGCTAGCTCTTTTTTAGGAAATTTAGTGATATTTGTGGTTGAGTAAAGATACGGCGTTAGTGCCTTAAATTCGCCCGCGCAAGTATCAACCTCGTTATATTCAAGCTCGATGCCAAGCTTTTGCCTAGCAAAGTATATATCATTTTGGCTAAGCTCAAGATCGTCTTTTTCATTTATAAGCACAGCTATCATCTTGTCTGAAAAGCCCATACTTTTGGCCTCTCGCAGTAGCTCTTCGTTGTTTAATATATCCATGTCGATCTTATCTTCAAATTTAACTATCTCATAAATTTGCTCTAAAAACCAAGGATCGATCTTGCTAAACTCATGCACCTCAGCCACGCTAAAACCATCTCTAAAGGCTTGTGCTAGGTATAAAATTCTCTGCTCATTTGCATTTCTGATACCATAAATCAGAGCGTTTTTCTCTAGGCTAAGGCTATTAAATCCGCAAAGGTCGCGCTCTAAACTGCAAAGCGCCTTTTGAATACTCTCTTTAAATGTCCTGCCTATCGCCATAACCTCGCCAACTGACTTCATCGCAGTGCCTAAATATGGGTTTGATCCTGGAAATTTCTCAAATGTAAAGCGCGGGATCTTTGTCACGATGTAGTCAATCACCGGCTCAAAGCTAGCAGGTGTGCCTGTGATATCATTTTTGATCTCATCTAGGCTAAAACCAACGGCTAGAAGCGTCGCTACCTTGGCGATCGGATATCCAGTGGCTTTACTGGCAAGTGCAGAGCTTCGGCTAACGCGTGGGTTCATCTCGATAACAATCATACGGCCAGTTTTTGGATCTATGGCAAACTGCACGTTACTACCACCAGTATCAACACCGATCTCACGAAGTATGGCAAAGCTTGCATCACGCATAGCCTGATATTCTTTATCCGTGAGTGTGAGTGCTGGAGCTACTGTAATGCTATCGCCTGTATGCACGCCCATTGGGTCAAAATTTTCAATAGAGCAGACGATGATGCAGTTATCATTTCTATCTCTAATGACCTCCATCTCGTACTCTTTCCAGCCAAGCAAGCTCTCTTCTATCAAAATTTCATGTATCGGGCTTGCGTCAAGGCCGGTGTTGGCTAGCTCTTTAAACTCGTCCATATTATAAGCCACGCCGCTTCCTGCACCACCAAGCGTGTAGCTAGCTCTTATGATGAGCGGAAAGCCTATCTCATTTGCTGCATTTAGCGCGTCATCCATGTTGTAAGCATATCTACTCTCAGGCAGGTCCATGCCGATCTTTTGCATAGTCGCTTTAAAAATTTGTCTATCTTCGCCTTTTTTTATCGCTTCTGGGTTTGCACCAAGAAATTTCACATCCTTTAAAAGACCGCTCTCAAAGACCTCCATAGCGGCATTTAGCGCTACTTGTCCGCCCATCGTTGGCAAGATGGCATCAATATTTTCTTTTTCGATGATCTTTAAAATGCTATCTTTTGTGATCGGCTCAATATACGTTGCATCGGCAAAATTTGGGTCAGTCATGATGGTGGCTGGGTTTGAGTTGATAAGCACTACGCGGTATCCAAGCTCTTTTAGCGTCTTGGCCGCTTGCGTGCCTGAGTAGTCAAATTCGCAGGCTTGACCGATGACGATAGGGCCTGAGCCGATTAGCAAAATGGTATTTATATCTGTTCTTTTTGGCATCATTTTTCCTTTGTTACAACGTATAGATAGTTTGGTATGTTTAGCTTTGCATAGGGCTCAACTATCACGCTTTGATAGGAGCTCTCTTTTAAAATTTTACTCACGCGCCCTACTGGCACCCCACTAAAAAATATCCCATCAAGCCCGCTCGTAAAGACCTCGTCGCCCTCTTTTGGACTGAGCCATTGTGGGATAAATTTCACCATTATTTGGCCTTGATTTCCATGCGCAATGCCTGGAATTTTGTCATTTCCTATGTAAACTGCAAAGATACTTTTTGGGTCATTTTGCAAGTAAGCTAGCGGCTTGCCATCTTTTGCGATGACTATGCCAGCGCTATTTCCTTGATAGATGAGTCCATAAATTTTATTTGGATCGTATCCTTCAAACTCACTTATCCAAATTTTATTATAATCCCCGATATGCACGTAGCTAAGCCCTTTTACTAGCTTTACAGCTGGGGCGTAGGCAGTTGAGTTTTTATCTTTTAAAATTTGATTTAGCTCGTTCGCAAAAGTAGAAAGAAGCGTGGCTGAGCGCTCTAGCTCTTCATTTTGCGCTCTTAGCTTTTCTATCTCGCTAGCCTGCCTAAAATATTCGTTTATATAGTCTTTCACGCTTTTAGCAAAATTGTCGTATGAATTTGTAGCATAGTTACTAAACCCAATAGAAAGATTACTTAAAATTTCTCCCTTGAAAACTGAGGCCGTAGCAAGCAATGCTATAAAAACAAAAAGAACAATCTTACTCTTCATTTGTCAGCTGTTGTAAAAGCCCGATCTCTTCAAGTGCCTTGCCCGTTCCTCTAGCAACCGCGAGAAGTGGCTCAT
The DNA here is from genome assembly GCF_902460845.1 of Campylobacter concisus. Lineage (NCBI taxonomy): Bacteria > Pseudomonadati > Campylobacterota > Epsilonproteobacteria > Campylobacterales > Campylobacteraceae > Campylobacter > Campylobacter concisus. The sequence continues at coordinate 147,840 of NZ_CABPVS010000003.1, forward strand.
CTGCTACAAAAACTGGAAGTTTAACGATATCAGATAAAAATTTATCAAGTCCTCTAATGAGAGCTCCACCGCCAGTTAGCACGATACCAGTCTCCACGATATCGCCCGCAAGATCAGGCGGCATCATCTCAAGCACGGTTTTAAGCGCATCTGCGATCTCTTTTAGTGGTTCTCTCATCGCCTCTCTCACATCTTCGCTTGTTAGCTCGACTCTACTTAAAAGACCACTTACTTGGTCGCGACCTTTTACCACTACGCTTAGCTCTTTTTCAAGCTGCACAGCAGAACCTACAGCAATCTTTATCTCCTCGCCAGTTCGCTCACCTATTAGTAGGTTATATTTCTCTTTTATGTAATTAACAATGCTAATATCAATCTTATCGCCAGCTGTGCGGATTGATTTTGAAATAACTAGACCACCAAGTGAGACAACACCTATCTCAGTCGTACCACCACCGATATCAACTACTAGGTTACCTTGTGGCTCACGAACTGGTAAATTTGCGCCAATCGCTGCTGCCATAGGCTCTTCTATCAAAAATACTTCTCTTGCACCAGCACTTAAGGCGCTCTCTCTAACGGCCTTTCTTTCGACCTGAGTAAGTCCATAAGGAACTGAGATGATGATCCTTGGGCGTAAAAAACTTTTTCTTTTGTGAGTCTTTTCTATAAAATAGCGTATCATACGCTCAGTCATATCAAAATCCGCAATAACGCCATCTCTCATCGGCCTTATCGCCTCAATATCGCCTGGAGTTTTTCCTACCATCTCTTTTGCAGCATGTCCGACCGCTAAAATTTTTTGTTTGCCATATTTCTCACGCCTTACTGCAACAACAGAAGGCTCATTTATTATTATGCCTTTATCCTTTACCAAAACAAGTGTATTTGCAGTACCGAGATCTATGCCCATATCACTTGAGAAAAAACCTATAACCTGATCTAAAAACATCTATTTCCTTTACGCTATTTTCTTATCGTGCTTTATTAAAATTGGCTTTGCCTTATCTTTTACAGTCTCTTTTGAGATAACAATATCATACTCTTTTAACTCTGGTAGCTCATACATTATGTCTGTCATAAGCTCTTCCATTATACTTCTAAGCCCCCTGGCTCCAGTCTTTCTCTCAATAGCCAGACTTGCTATCTCTTCAAGTGCTTCATCATCAAATTTAAGTGTAGCACCGTCAATAGCACAAAGCTTTTGGTATTGTTTTAATATCGCATTTTTTGGCTCGGTTAAAATTTTAACCATATCTTCTTTTGTTATCTCATTTAAAGTAGCTACTACGTGAAGTCTACCTATAAGCTCTGGAATGAGGCCATATCTTACAAGATCGTCTGGCTCAAGTAGGCTTAGTAAATTTTCTTTTTCATTTTTGCCACGTTTTTCTTGGTTAAATCCAAGTATGTTTTTACCAACCCTTCTCTCGATAATATCAAGAAGTCCGTCAAATGCACCACCACAAACAAATAAAATATTTGTCGTATCTATCTGGATAAAGTCTTGGTTTGGATGTTTTCTACCACCTTTTGGTGGGATATTTACAACACTTCCTTCGATGATCTTTAAAAGCGCTTGCTGTACGCCTTCACCTGAAACATCCCTTGTAATGCTTCTATTTTCACTCATTCTAGCGATCTTATCGATCTCATCTACAAAGACAATGCCTTGCTCCGCCTTTTTCACGTCACCATTTGCAGCTTGTAAAAGCCTGGTAAGGATATTTTCAACATCCTCGCCAACATATCCAGCTTCAGTTAGACTCGTAGCATCACAAATAGCGATAGGCACGTCAAGAAATCTCGCTAAAGTCTGAGCCATCAACGTCTTACCACTTCCAGTTGGGCCAACAAGCAAGATGTTTGATTTTGAAATTTCAGTATCGTCTTTGATGTCGCTTTGTTTAAAAATTCTCTTATAGTGGTTATATACGCCGACACTAAACACCTTTTTAGCCCTGTCTTGACCGATCACGTAGTTATCAAGTACCGCCTTTAACTCCTTTGGTGTGAGCTTTTGATACTCTATCGTTTCGTCATTTTTACTCTCTTCTACGCTAGTATCTCCATGTATCATATCGTATGCGGCTGCTATACAATACTCGCATATATAGGCATTTCCTTCTATATCTGCTAGTAGCCTTCTCTCGGCAGACTCAGCCTCTCCACAAAAATTACACTTTCTAGCCATTAATCTCTTCCTTTTGCAAGTGGAATTCCTCTTGTCGTTTCTAATATAAATTTACACATTTTCTTCACGTTTTCGTCGCTAGTTTTTGAGATCAGCTCATTTGCTTGATCTTTTAAGCTAATGCCTTGATTAAACAAAAATTTATAAGTACGAACCAGCTCTTCAACTTGCTCTTTATTAAATCTGCGTCTAATGCCAACCAAATTTAAGCTTCTTATATAAGCCCTATTGCCTTCAGCTAAGCAAAATGGCACTACGTCTTGGCTTAGTGCACTAGCACCTGCTACCATGCAGCTCTCGCCAACCCTAACAAACTGATGAATAGGCGTAAGGCCACCCACAACAGCATAGTCGCCAAGCTCGACATGGCCTGCTAGAGTTGCGTTGTTTGCCAAAATGACGTTGCTACCGATAATGCAATCGTGTGCGATGTGAGAATACGCCATGATAAAGGCGTTATCGCCGATCCTTGTTATACCATCGCCCTTGTGCGTGCCTGAGTTTATCGTGCAAAACTCACGTATAGTTGCGTGCTCGCCGATGATGACGCCAGTATCGACCTCGTCTTTGTAGCTTATATCTTGTGGGATATCGCCTACGATCGCATAGCTAAATACACGAGAGTTATCGCCGATCTTGGTTTTGCCAAGCACCCTAGCACCCTGCTTTATCGTGACGTTGTTGCCAAGGACTGCATCTTTACTTACAAAGGCGTAGGCCTCGATATTTGCGTCATCTCCTATTATCGCTCCATCTTCTATTACAGCTGTTTGGTGGATATTTTTCATTGTCTCTCTTTTTCTTAAGCAAAAGCCTATTTATCGACTATCATCGCTTTTAGTTCAGCCTCTGCACAAAGTACTTCATCGACGTATGCTTTACCTTCAAGCACCCAAATATTTCCCTTGTGCTTTAGCACGTTTAGTCTGTACTCTAGTCTATCTCCAGGGCGGACAGGATGGCGAAATTTTGCTCCGTCTATACTCATAAAATAGACCACTTTATTCTCGATACCAGCTTGGTGCTCGTCGCTCATGCTCTTAAAAGCTAGCACACCACCAGCTTGCGCCATGCCTTCGATTATCATAACACCAGGATATATTGGGTGACCTGGAAAATGCCCCTGAAATATAGGCTCACCAATGGTTACATTTTTGTAAGCCACGATGTTTTTAGCTGGCTCTAGCTCAACAACTCTATCTATAAGTAAAAATGGAAATCTATGTGGGAGAATTTTTTGAATTTCTACGACGTCTATCACGTTTTAGCCTTAGTAATGTAAATTTTTGGCGATTGTAACAAATTTATACTAAGAAAAAAATTATTAGCCTCTCTTAAAAATCTCTGAAATTTAGCTTTGATTAATTTAAATTTAGTGCTCTAAAACCAAAATTTCTTCGCTGTCATTATAAAAAACAGCCTTTGCATAAATTTCGTAGCTGCCCTTTTTGATCTCGTCTAAGATGATGATAGGATTTTGCGAAAATTCTCCACTTGTATCGCGACGAAATTTCATCTCATCACTAAGCTCAAGCGGTCTTTTGCAAAGCTCATCTATGCTTGCAAAATTACTATTTGTAAATTTATTAAATCGATTTAAGCTCATAAAAACCACGCCCTCTTTTAGCTCATCATCCATCTCGCAATCTCTTGCTACATTTAGCTTTAAACTCTCTCTTTTAAAACCAGAGTAAAGCACAAAGTAACTCGGTGTCACGTAACCTTCAAATTTTACGTAAGCACGTAAAAGCCTGTAGTTTAAAAATCGCCTTCTAAAAAGGTGAAATTTCTCCCCCTTTGCCTCGCACTCGCGCACCTTTTTATAAAGCTCAAGCCTCGCCTCAATGCTACCATAAAGCGCCCTTGCGTGTAGCTCGCTCATTAGCTCACTTTGAGGTAAATTTTGCGAGTCTCTCTGTTTTTTTAGCGCAAAGACGCAGCCGCAGTAGTTTTGGTGATAGAGCTTGTCTTTTTTAGCGAGGATAAACTGCTCACTTGTGCCACCATTTTTTCTATAATCAACTGCAACAGCCTCCAAATTTGAGCCAGCCACCGCCTCATCAAGCGCCTTTTTAAGCTGAGAAAAGTCTTTTTTTGGACTCATCAAAAGTGTCGTCGTTATCTTACTAAGACCTAGCTCAAGTGCCTTTTTAGCGGAGTCTTTCATACGAAAGTCAAAGCAGTATTCGCACCTTTTGCCCTTTTCTGGCTCATCTTCAAGTCCTTTTGTGCCGCCAAGCCACGCCTCATAATCGTATTCGCCACATATTAGCTCAATGCCTAGCTTCTCGCAGCTTCGCTTCACGTCCTCAAAACGCAGTAAAAATTCGCTATATGGATGTATGTTTGGATCATAAAAATAGCCTACTATTCGTTCATTTGGATAGTCTTTTTGTAGGCGCCCTAAAAAGTAGTGGCTATCGACCGAGCAGCAGATATGAACTAGCAAATTTGACCTTTTTTGCTTGCATTATATCAAAGTTTTTTATCATAAAATTTAGCCGCATCGAGGTATTTTTTAAGAATATTTTGGCTTACTAGGTCATCAAATTTACCAAAAACCATTTGATTGCCAGATTCGATTATAAGTACTTTTTTTGCAATCATCTTAGCACTTAAAATATCATGCGTGATAAAAATAATGCTGATCTTTTCATCTAAGCTTAAAAGCAAATTTATGATCTTTTGCTTTGTCGCATTGTCAAGCCCGCTTGTTATCTCGTCGCAGATTAAAATTTTTGGCTTTGAAAGAAGGGCTAGCAATATCCCAACCCTTGTCGCCTCACCGCCACTTAGCTGTGACGGATATTTTTCTAAAATTTCATCTTTTAAATTTAAATTTATTAGAAGCTCTTTGAGTTCATTTTCACTAAAACTAAGCTTGAGATATGACCTCACATGAGCGATAGCTGTTTTTACTTTTAGCGCTGGATTTAGGGCTTGCTTTTGGTTTTGCAAGATATATCTGATATCTTTTTTGAGCTCATTTTTATCCGTGATCTCCCAATCGTTTATGTAAATTTTGCCCTCACTTTTTGGCTCACTAAAAGATATGAGCTTTGCAAGCGTACTCTTGCCACTACCACTTTGGCCCAAAATGGCTAAATTTTCGCCATCATCAAGTTCAAAATTTATCCCCTCCAAAAGGTGCAAAGTTTCAGCCTTGGCATTAAAATGTTCTTTGAAGTTTAAGCTTTTTGAGACGTTTTCAAGTCTGATTTTCACGCATTTTCCTTTAAATTTAGCCGCCCATCTCTCATCTGCCAAATTTCATCGCTAAGATAGTTTGTCAGCGCCTCATCATGTGAGATAAAGATGACACTTATCTTGCCTTTTAGGCTCTCTAAAATGCCTGCTACTTGGCCCCCGCTAATGCTATCAAGCCCGCTTGTTATCTCGTCGCAGATCAAAATTTTTGGTTTTAGACAAAGCGCAAGAGCGATCTGCACGCGGCTCGCCTCGCCCCCACTTAGTTCATATGAGTATTTGTGCCAGATGAGGTTTGCGTTATTTAGACCAAACTCCTTAAAGTAGCTAAACGCAAGCTCTTTATTTGCCCTTTTGTCGCCATCAAGATAGGCGTTAAAGTGATCGCCCACGTTTAAGAGTGGATGCAGGCTGGCAACTGAGTTTTGAAAAACAAGCGCAGCGACCTTTTTTCGGTACTCTTTTAGCTCATTTTGACTAAGCTTTAAGATATCTTTTTTATAAATGCTAAATTTATCTGCCTTCACTCTAAAATGATCATCAAAAAGCCTTATTAGGCTCTTTGCAAAGAGCGATTTGCCGCTGCCACTAGCGCCTGTGATACCTATAAATTTACCCTCGCTCATGTCAAAATCAAGCTCGCTCAAAAGCTGCCTATCCTTATAAAAAACGTTTAAATTTCTAATCTCTATCATATTTTTATATTGCCATTTTTTGAATTTGACGTGATGATCGAGGTTGCAAGGATGAGCAAAAAGAGCGTCACACCGGGGAAAAGCACCATCCACCAAGAGCCAAGAAAAAGCGCCTCTTTGCTCTCATTTAGCATGATGCCAAGGCTTATTTTATTTGCATCACTGCCAACGCCAAAAAAACCAAGCGTAGCCTCCATGACGACTGCATTTATCGCATTTATGCCAAAGATACTAACTACAAGATGCTTTAAATTTGGCAAAATTTCAAAGCAGATAAGGCTAAATTTACCAGCGCCATTTATCACGGCCTGCTCGGCGTAGTCGCACTTTTTATTAAGCCTTAAATTTTGCATAAAGACTTTTGCGCCCTGCATAAAGGAACAAATGGCGATGATAAAAGATGTTATAAAGAGATCTCCGCTACTAAATGAGCTAAAAAGCATGATAAAAACGATGTTTGGTATGCTTAAAAAGGCATCAAGTCCCTTATCAAAAAGGCTCTCACAAACTCTGCACTTGCTCGTGCCAAAATATGCGTAGATGAGTGAAAAAAGCGTCGTTAAAAAGCCAGCTAGTAGCAAGATAAGAAGTGAGTTTTTAAGCGCGTAGGCAACTCTTGTGAGATTGTCCCTGCCTAGGATGTCAGTGCCAAAGATGTGCTCACTACTTGGGGCTAAATTTACCGCCATAAAGTTAGTAAAATTTGGCTCAAATTTAGAAAAAAACGGCGTCACAAAGGCAAATGCGACAAGTGCCAAAAATACAAAGCAAGCTAGAAAAAATATGACTTTTCTCATAAATTTCTCTTATCTGCCAAAATAGCAAAAATTTTTGCTAGCAAATTTGCAAAAACAACAAAAACGGCCGTTAGCAAAATGGTTGCAAGTGCGACTGGATAGTCTTTGGCGATCACTGCATCAAGACTTAGTTTGCCTATGCCCGGAAATGAAAAAATACTCTCAATGACGTATGATCCTGCAAAAACGCCAGCCACAAGAGTGGCGAAATAATAGACTATATCGGTGCTTGCGTGCTTTATCGCAAAGAGATAAATTTTGCCACTGCTCAAGCCTCTAGCGCGCGCTGTTTGGATAAAGTCAGCATTTAGGCTTTGATTTAGCCTGTCACGCACAAATTTCACGTTTGCGCCAAGGTGTGGCAAGATGATGGCAAGCGTTGGTAAGATGATAAATTTAGCCCCTACTCCGCTAGATCCTAGCTCGTTTGCCCCAGAGCTTGGCAGCACGTTTAGATAGACGCTAAAGATCGCTATTAGCACGAGTGCGATGTAAAAATGCGGTAGTGAAGCTAGCAAAAACGAGCTAAAATTTATAAAGATGTCGGCAAATTTATTCTTATAAATGGCGCTTAAAAGCCCCAAGAAAAATGATAAAAAAACTATCAAAAAAAACGAAGCAAAAAATAAAATGAGTGAGTTTAAAAGCCGCTCTTTAATGAGCAGCGACACACTTGCCCCGCTTACAAAGCTAGTGCCAAAGTCCCCCGTGACAAAGTGAGCTAGCCATCTAAAATACTGCACAAAAAAGCCATCTTTTAGCCCCAAATTTTCTAAAATTTGCTCTTTTATAGCCACGCTCACCGCTTCGCTTCGCAAAAACATCGCGTCAGTGACGTTTCCTGGCAAAAAATATATGAGCAAAAATAGAAAAAATGAGATAAAAAACAGCAACCCAAGGCTTGAGATCGCTGTTTTTAAAATGGCTCTAGACAAGGCTTTTGTCCACTATTTTACTTGCCACTCTCTTATATTCCATAAAAATCCAGCCCCATGGTGACCTAAAATTTGCGTCTTTATGCCTAAAATTTTGTTGTTAAAAACGAGTGGATAGTCAAGATAGGCTATAAAAATGTAAGGTGGATTTTCAAAAAGCGCTTTTAGAAATTCTTTATAGTATTTTTTCCTAAGCTCCACGTCCTTTGTATATCTTGCGTTTTTTAGGGCGAGATCAACGTTTGCATCTTTGTAGTGGTTAAAATTCCAGCCATTTTCATTTATGCTCACATCGGCAAATCCGCCAAAGATCCTGTATGTGTGAAAATCTGGATCAAATGGGCTTCCCCAGCCGATGATAAAGCTATCAACCTCGCTTATACTAAAGGCTGTTCTTGGCTTTGCGTAGGCTTTGGCTCTCACGCCAAATTTATTTAGCTCACTGCTTAAAATTTTGGCTAGATTGACCCTTAAGATGTCGTTATTAAAGGCATAGATATCAAAGCCAAGCTCCTTGCCGTCCTTTTCAAAAAAGCCAGCCTTATTTTTCTTAAAGCCACTCTTTTCAAGCAGCTCCCTAGCCTTTTGCGGATCGTAGTTAAATTTAAACTCGCTGTCATTTGCAAAGCTTTTTTCTATAGGATTATTCGCTACGCTTGCATATCCGTGAAATAAATTTTTCACTATCTCATCTTTATTTATAGCGTAGTTTAGAGCTATCCTTACATTTTTATCTTGAAAAAGAGGATCATTAAAGTTAAACATCAAAGCTCTATAGTCTGCACTTTTAAATTTAAGCAGGCTTAATTTTTTATCATCTTTTATAAAATTTACGCCAGTTGGAGAAATGAGAGCAACGTCTATCTCACCACTTTTAAGCCCAACGAGCCTTAAATTTTCATCACCAACAATTTTAAAAAATACCCTTTTTATCTTTGGCTCGCCCTTGTAAAATTTATCATTTGCCACAAACTCCAAACTCTCATCTTTTTTCCATTTTACAAGCTTGTATGCGCCAGTGCCAATAGGAGCGTCATTAAATTTATCAGTCGCGATATCTTTGCCCTTTAAAATGTGCTCGGGCAAAATGCCAAAGCTAAGTGCGTCAAGAAACGGCGGAAACGGCTCATTAAGCGTAATCTTTACTTTATAATCCCCTAAAATTTCAACGCTTTTTACCACCTCGTAGTTTGAGATAGCAGGCGCGTTTAGCTTCTTATCTTGAGCCGCTTCGATGGTAAATTTAACGTCCTTTGCGCTAAATTTCACCCCGTCATGCCAAAAAGCATCATCTCTTAGCTCAAAAACATACTCCAGCCCATCATCACTCACCTGCCAAGACTTGGCAAGCTCAGGCACGACGTGGCTATTTTCATCATGGCTAGTAAGTCCAGAAAAAACCAGCGAAAGCGTAGGATCGTGATCCTCGTCGTAGAGTGGATTTATACGAGGTGTTTGCTCCTCGATAGCGACCACGACTTTGCTCTCGTTTGCGTAAAGGCAAACGCCAAATAACAAGAAAAATGCAAGTAAAATTCTCTTCACAATTATCTCCTTTGATTGAAATATTTGTGAAATGGTAATACGAATTTTATAAAAGTATTATTAACTAAAATGCAAATTTGAACGTCTAAAAATTTGGAAATTTCTAACTAGAATTTAACCTTATTTAAAGTAAAATCAAAGTTTATTTTAGATCACTTCAAGGTAAAAATTTAAATGAATAAAAATAAAAAAATAGCCCTAATTTCAGGCATAAGTTTAGTTTCACTTTTGCTTTTTTATACGCTTCTTGGCTTTTTTGGAGTACCTTATGGCATTAAAAATATCGCTCCAAAATATCTAAAAGACTACAACGCAACGCTTTTTGTGGAAAGTGCTAAATTTAATCCTTTTACCTTCGAGCTAAATGCGACAAATTCTGAGCTAAACACTACTTCGCCACTTTTTAGCACAAAGCAAATCGACATCAAGCTAAAGCCATTTTCTATCTTTAAAAAATTAGTTGAAGTTGATATTTTTAGGCTTCAAGAACCAAATGTCAAAATTTTACGAGATAAAAATTCAAAATTTAACTTTAGTAATTTTATAAGCGATGATAACGCAACTACCGAAGATAACAGCACTAGCTCTATAAATTTTGCCCTAAATAACGCAAAAATCATCAAAGGCTCATTTTCATATAGCGATCAAAACCTCACAAATCCATTTAACGTAAGCTTTGATGATATAAACTACGAGCTAAGCTCGCTAAATACTAAGAAAAATAGTGCGGGCAGCCATATTTTTGACTCAAACTCGACTCTAGCTCACAAGATCGATCTAAATGGCGATATCAAGCTAAATCCCCTAAAAATCGAGGGCAATATCAGCATAAAAGACTTTAGCATAGATCCAGTGGCGATTAGCTTTATCGATAATGACACACTAAATCTTAAAAATGCGGTCATAAATTTAGGAATAAATTACGCTTTAATTGCCGACGAGAACGCTACAAATATAAATTTAAAGGATAGCTTTTTAAATGTAAAATCACTAAGCATAGATGAGGGCAAAAACAAACTAAGCCTTGGTGAGCTAGAGCTTCCAAAATTTGATCTATCAAGTAAAATAGCAGACAAGATAGATGCTAAATTAGAGTTAAATGCCATAAATTTAAGCGATGTGTCATTTAAGAATGCAATAGCAGTAAGCTTAAAATCACTAAATTTAAGCAATATTTCGCTTTTAGCAAATTTAAATGAAAAAAGTGAGCTAAATGTGACAGCCACACTAAATAGCATAAATACAAATGCCCTAAAAATAGACGAAACCAGTAAAAATTTAGTAAATCTAAAAGATATAAATGCCTCAAATTTAAATGCAAATTTAGCAAATAGCAAAACCACTTTAACCCTTGAAAAAATAGCGTTTGATGGCATCAATGCCCCACTTAGTAAAAATGCGAATGCAAATGTGGAAGGGACTAAAATCTCAAACATTAGCTTCACTCAAGATACCAATAAAAGCCTTGCAACTCTTGATGAGATTAGTATAAATGGTATAAATTTAAAGGCAAAAAATAAAGAAATTTTAGATATCGCTGATGTGCTTACAAAAACGATCAAATTTGATATTTTAAATATGGCTTTGAGCGCTGAGAATATCGATGTAAATAGACCAAAATTTAACTCAGAGTTAAATGGTAACGGCTTAAGCGCGATAAACCAGCTTGGACTTGGTGAGAAAGAGCCAGCAAAAACAGCCAATCATCGCACTAAAACCAAAAAAGAGAATACATCAGCTTCAAAAAGCAAAGAAAATGAGTTTAAATTTGATATAAAAAATATCAATGTAAATAACGCCAATATCGCTTTGACGCACCTTTTTGATGGCGAGAAGATCGCTCATAAATTTGATAATTTGTTTGTAAAAATAGCAAATTTAAGTAGCGATTTTAGTAAGCCATTTGACGCGAAAGTGGATATGAAAAGCTCGCAAAAGCTAAATTTAGACCTAACTTCAAAGATCAAACTTGAACCACTTGATATAACTGCTAAAATCAAACTTGAAGATAAAAATTTGCCAAAATATTTTGCTTACGCAAAGCCATTTTTAGAGGCAGATCTTTCAAGTGGAGAGATGAGTGCAAACGCCGAGCTTCACTATGCAAAAGATATAAAAGCGGACGCAAAGCTTAGCGTAAAAGATATTAGATTAGATGATAAAAATAAAGAAAAACTAATCGCGTTTAAAAGTTTAGAAGTGGATAAAATTTCACTTTTTAAAGATAATCTTGAAATTACTGGAGTTGCTTTAAATTCGCCGTTTATCAAGGCTCATCTAAGCAAAGAACGCGAATTTAATCTAAGCAAAATCGTAAAAGAAGATAAAAGCAAAGTCCAAAGTGAGCAAAAAACTGAGAGCAAAAAGGCAGCTGGCAAAAAAGATGACGAGCTAAATTTTAGTATCAGAAATTTCTCACTTAACAACGGCGAGGTTGATTTTTCAGATGCGTCACTATTTATGCCATTTGCTACAAAAATTTCAAATCTAAATGGCAAGCTAACCGACATCGATAAAAAACGTCCAAGTTCTGGCGAGTTTAAAGGCACAGTTGGTAAAAACGGTTTTTCTCAGATTACAGCAAAACTATTTCCTTTTGAGCTAAAGCAAAATAGCGACATTAAGCTTGATTTTAAAGACATCGATCTAATCAACATAACACCATACAGCGGGCAATTTTTAGGTTATAAAATAAAAAAAGGTAAGTTAAATTTAAATCTAAATTATAGCGTTGTTGATTCAAAACTAAATGGTTCAAATCTTATAAATTTTGACACACTCACACTTGGAGAAAAGGTCGATTCAAAAGATGCTGTAAATTTACCACTTTCGCTTGCTATATCGATATTAAGCGATCAAAATAATCAAATAAATATCGACCTGCCAGTTGAAGGAAATTTAGACGATCCAGACTTTAAATATGGCGGTGTCATTTGGGCTGCTGTTAAAAAACTCTTTGCAGACATTACGTTAGCTCCGTTTAGATTTTTAGGTAATGCTCTAGGACTTGGCAGCAAGGATCTAAGCTCTATTGATTTTCTTGCTGGAAGTAGCGAGCTAATAAGCTCAGAAGCACCAAAAATAGCTGATTTTATAAAATTAACCACTGCAAAGCCTATGATGAAACTTAGCATCACGCCTACTTACTCCGAGATAGATGTACTCTACTTTAAAGAAAAAAAGCTTGATCAAAAGATAAATCAAATAATCGCCTCAAGTGGCAAAGATTATATTACCGTGCTAAATTCTCTCGTTCCAAACGCTAAAGATAAAAGCGATAAAGCCTTAAGAGAAGAGGCAATAAAAACCATCGAAGTGGATAAGGAAAAGCTAATTGAGCTAGCAAATGAGCGTGCAAATGCAGTAAAAGAAGCGCTCATCAAGGCTGGGCTTGAGACTAGCCGCATAAATGTAAATGATGCAACAAGCTCAGATCCTAAACAAAACACCTATACAAGCGTGCTTATGGGAGTGGCGAACTAAATTTCATTTATCTCACTGCTTCTTGCGTTGTAAACAAACCAGCTAAGAAGCATGAGCATCATAAATGCGCCAAAGACTAGGCTTGCGTAAAAATATAAGCTAAAGCCTTCACCTAGTAAATTTGCATTGTGAAGAGCGATCATAACACCAGCAAGTGAAATTAAATAGCCAATTAGCTTAATGATAAAAATTTTTGGATTTACAAGGATGAGTAAAAGCCCGCAAAGCATGACACCAAAGGCTATTTGTAAATTTAAAATGCCAGCTTGAGCACTTAAGCCAAATGTCAAAAAACCAAGCAAAAATATGACTAAAAACATCAAAACAGCATAAACTATCCTGCTTCGTCCAAAGCCGTACATAAAGCAAACAAAGCCTTTGTTATGTTTGTTGTAGTCCATTTTTTGCTCCTATGTAACAAATTTTTGTATTTTAATGCCAAATTCTTAAATAAAGGCTTTAATCTGAAATTTCACTCATTTTGGCTAATATTTTACATCTTGAAAAAGGAGCAAAAATGCCTTATGTTAATATCAAAATAGCAGGCCCAGAGCCGACAAAAGAGCAAAAAGATCAAGTCTTTAAAGAGGTGACTGAGACGCTTGTAAGAGTACTTGGCAAGAAAAAAGAGGCGGTTATGATTTTCATAGAAACTCACGACGCTAGCAACATCGGCGTAGGTGGCGAAAGCGTAGAAGATAAGAGAAAGGGGATAAAATGAGCGAATTTAGCAAAGCAGATTTGGAGAGAAAGATAACACTTGAAGTTGGTGACAAGGCGCCAGAGTTTGAAGCGCTAAATCAAGACGGCGTAAAGGTCGCATTAAAGGACTTTATAGGCAAAAATGTAGTGCTTTACTTCTACCCAAAAGACAACACTCCAGGCTGCACGACTGAGGCTTGCGAATTTAGCGCAAACTACGATCAGTTTATCAAAAACGATACCGTCATCATCGGTGTTAGCCCAGATAGTGTGAAATCACACGTTGGCTTTATAGCAAAGCAAAATTTAAAGCACATTCTATTAAGTGATGAGGATAAAGAAATTTCAAAGCTTTATGGCGTTTGGCAAGTCAAGAAAAACTATGGCAAAGAGTATCTTGGTATCGTTAGAAGCACCTTTGTGATCGGCAAAGACGGCAAGATAGTTAAAATTTATAAAAGCGTAAAAGCCAAAGATCACGCCGCAAAAGTACTAGCTGATCTAGCAAAATAAGGAGCAAAGATGAAGCTTATAAAAATGCTAATTTTAAGTGCGTTTTTTGCGCTAAATTTATCAGCACTGACTGAAGGCGTGGAGTATCAAACTTTAGCAAAGCCGCTTAATGTGCCTAAAAACTCGGTCGTTAAGGTCTTTAGCTATGACTGCCCACACTGCTATAAATTTGACCGGACTATCACAAAAAAGCTGATATCAAAGCTTGAAGATGTGAAATTTATCCCATATCATCTAAGCACAAAAGGCAAACTTGGCGAGACCGCGAGTAAAATTTTTGCCGCTCTTATATCGATAGATGAGGCAAATGGCACTGATCTACTAAGCGATGAGTCAAAATTTAAGCAAGCAAAATTTGCGATCTATAAAGCAAGACATGATGAAAAAGATGATTTTGATGATGGCAAAGACAAAGAGAAATTTATAAATTTAGCCCTTAAAGCAGCTCACGTGAGCAAGAACAACTACGAAAAAGCACTAAATAGCGAAAGAGCAAAAGAGCTTTTAGATGCGTGGTTTGCCTCTTATGATGTCGCTAGCATTAGCGGTGTGCCAGCTTTTGTAGTAAGCGGGAAATATCTAATAAATTTAAGTGCGGCTTCATCAATAGATGAGATGGCAAAGACGATACAAGAGCTTTTAGATAAGTAGTTTTGGCGGGTAATATCTGCAAATTTTGGTCTTAGAAATGTAAATTTAAAGCAATTTTAGATAAACTCAGACCAAAATTTCTAAGAAAAAAGAAAGGTTTAACAATGAATGCTTCAGAATTTATCTGGATGGATGGAAAATTGGTTAAATGGGACGATGCAAAAGTACACGTTCTAACTCACTCTTTGCACTACGCTAATGCCGTATTTGAAGGTACAAGAGCTTATAAAACAAAAAAAGGTCTAGCTATTTTTAGACTCCAAGATCATACAAAAAGGCTTTTAAGATCAGCAAAAATGACTGTTTTAAATGTACCTTACACCGAGGAAGAGCTTGAAAAAGCGCAAATAGAGCTTCTTCGCGCAAACAAATATGACGGCAATGTTTATATCCGCCCACTTATATTTTTAGGATACGGCGTAATGGGTGTAGCTCACACAAAAGCGCCAGTGCAAACCGCTATCGCTTCATGGGAATGGGGTGCTTATCTTGGCGATGAAGGTCTAGAAAAAGGCATTAGAGTTAAAATTTCAAGCTTTGCCAAACTCGCACCTGCTGCTCAAATGAACAGAGCAAAAGCTAGCTCAAACTACCTAAGCTCACAAATGGCAAACTACGAGGCAAAAGAGGCTGGATACGACGAGGCGCTACTTCTTGATAGCGAGGGCTTTGTAGCTGAAGGCCCAGGCGAGTGTTTCTTTATCGTTGAAAACGGCGTTTTAATCACTCCACCAAACGACAACAGCCTACTTAGCATCACTCAAGATACAGTCATAAGACTTGCTCATGATCTTGACATAGAAGTAAGAAGAGAGCGCATCACAAGAGATCAGGCTTACACAGCTGACGAGGCATTTTTCACTGGTACTGCAGCTGAAGTAACACCGATAAATAGCATAGATAACCGCATTATCGGCAACGGAGCTAGAGGCGAAGTGACAAAGAGACTACAAAAAGCTTATTTTGACGTAGTTTATGGTCTAAACAAAAAGTATGAATCATTTTTAACATATATTTAAAAATTTAAAGGAACGAAATGCCCGCTGATTTAAACGATTATTTCAATAAAAAAAAGCCAGGTAATGACAACAGAGGCTCAGGTCAAAATAGCGACAAAGAGCCACCTTTCAAAAAGGACTTTAAAATGCCAAATTTGCCAAATGGTTTTGGTAAATTTGGAGCACTTGCCTACATTGTAATTGCAATTATTGCTATTTTTGCTATCACTCAGCCATTTAAAGTGATTCACTCAGGCGAAGTTGGCATCAAGTCTACGGCAGGTAAATACGAGCCAAATCCTTTGCAACCAGGCTTTCACTTCTTTTTACCTTTTATCCAAGACATCATCATCGTGGACACCAGAGTTAGGATCATAAACTATACTTCTGGCGAGGATATGGGCGAATCAATGCAAAAATCATATCAAGGCGTTGGCGCTGGAATTTTACGTAAAAATTCTATTTCAGTGCTTGATGCTAGAAATTTACCAGTTAGCATTGATATTACTGTGCAATACCGTTTAAATCCAGAAAATGCCCCTCAAACTATTGCCTCTTGGGGTCTTAGCTGGGAGAGTAAGATAGTTGATCCTGTCGTTCGTGACGTGGTTCGCAGTATCGCTGGTAAATATACAGCAGAAGAGCTTCCAACAAAGAGAAACGATCTAGCAAGACAAATCGATGATGGCATAAGAAAAGATATCGACTCTCAGCCAAATAAGCCAGTTGAGCTTTTAACAGTCCAGCTTCGTGAGATCATCTTGCCTTCAAAGGTAAAAGAGCAGATCGAACGCGTTCAGATCGCAAAGCAAGAAGCTGAAAGAACAAAATACGAAGTAGAAAGAGCAAATCAAGAAGCCTTAAAACAAGCCGCACTTGCAGAAGGTACCGCTAAAGCTGCGATTATTGAAGCAAAAGGTAAGGCTGATGCCATTAAAATCGAGGCTGACGCAACTGCGTATGCAAACAAAGAGGTTGCAAAAAGTGTCGATCAAAATCTACTAAATTTAAAGCAGATCGAAACGCAAAATAAATTTAACGAAGCCCTAAAAGAAAACAAAGATGCTAAAATTTTCTTAACACCTGGCGGAGCTGTGCCAAATATCTGGCTAGACGCAAAAGATAAAGCAAGAGCTAGCTCAGTAAGCGAGAGATAAAAATGAATAGCGTAACGAAAAGTATAGACTGGCAAAAAGTTGGCGGATTGCTTCCAGTAGTGGTTTGCGATCATGCTACAAACGAAGTTTTAATGCTTGCTTACATGAACGAAGAAGCATTAAATTTAAGTCTATCTAGCCGTTACGCTCACTACTTTTCACGCACCAAAAATAGAATTTGGAAAAAGGGCGAAGAAAGTGGCAACACTCAGGAGATAAAGGCTGCTTTTTTAGACTGCGACAACGATACTTTGCTTTTAAAAGTGATTCAAAACGGAGGCACTGCTTGTCACACTGGAGCAAGGTCATGTTTTTTTAATGAGATAAATTTGCATGACGGCAAAATTTTAGATACAAAAGTTGAAGTCAAAAAAATAAATTATGGTGTGCTTGATGAGCTTTACCATGTAATAGAAGATAGAAAGCTAAATGCTAACCCTGAAACTTCATATGTGGCAAATCTTTTTAAAAAAGGTGAAAATCAAATTTTAAAGAAAGTTGGCGAAGAGGCTGGCGAATTTATAATGGCTGCAAAGGATCTTAGTTTCGCAGAAAACTCAAAGCAAAATGAGCAAAAAGCAAAAGATGATCTGATCTATGAAGCAGCCGACCTTTGCTTTCATGCACTTGTAGCACTTTCAGCCCATAATATCCATCCAGATGCTGTAAAAAACGAACTTGCAAGGCGTTTTGGCATAAGTGGCATTGAAGAGAAAAGATCGCGAGATGTTAAACAGCATTAAGCACAACTTGCTTTTTGTATTGCAAAATGCAAAGCTCATTGATTTTCTAACCTATGGCTGGATATTTTTAGCATTTATACTAATTGTGCTTTTAGGGATTTTTATAGCGATAAAGTCATGGTGGCAGATAGGATTTTTATTTATTTTGGCTGGTTTTTTTGGACTTTTTATAGGTAATTACTACGCGAACAAATATATAAATGAAAATTTAAGACCAGTTAGCATAAGCAAAATAACTACCAAGCAGCTTCAATATGTTGATGCACTAATAGTTGATTTTAATATTACAAATAATTCAAATAATGCACTTAGTATCTGTAAAATCGAGCTTGACTTCTATCTAAGCTCAAGACAAAATACGAAAGATTTTTTTAACTCACTTAATCCATTTGCTAGAAAAAGAATCATCTTAAACGAGGAATTTTTACCAAAGCAAAGCATTGAGGTTAAAGAATTTGTCAATGATTTCGCATTTATAGACTACAATATCTCTAAAAAAGTGGAGTGTTTTTGATGAGCTCAGCATATTTTACGATCGCTCATATTATCGTTCTTTTTGCGATTGCTCTGCTTTCCATTTTATTTCTTGTTCTCTCACTTAGGGCTGAGCGAAAGTTATTTTTATCACTATTTTTTACAAACATTCTAGTCTCAACCACACTTGCTGTTTTTTTGATGCTAGTGCTTGATAAATATACAAAAAAAGGTATGCTCGAAAATGTAAAAAGTGAGCGAATTTTGCGAAATGAGAGTATTGTTTTTAAGGGGCAAGTGAGAAATATCGGTAAATTTACAATTAGCAACTGCACGCTGACAGTCAAACTAATCAATCAACCGCTAAATAAAAATGACCTTGGCGGGGAAGCATTTTTTAAGCCAAGTGGGCTTTCATTTTTCTCATGGGTTCTTGGTACAGATAAGGACGAGAGGCCAAATACAGTTGAATATAAATTTGATGTAGCCAAAAATTTACCAAAGCAAAAAAGCACACCATTTACCGTATATATGCCATATCCGCCTTACTTTAAAAATGGCATGAATATCACAAAACTAAATTGCTACTAATCAAATTTAAAGCAAATTTTTACAAATTTCATAGGATAAAACGCTAAGTCTTAGTTTGATTTTAGAGTAAATTTTATCTTTTTTAGTATCTGAAAAGATTTAAAAAGTACAAAGTATATCAAGTAGCCTGCCCAATTTTTGTAGGTCATTTAAAAAGAGTTGCTTTGTTTTTTGTGTAAATTCTTTTGCTTCTTCAAGGATTTTAGTCTCGGCTATATTATAAACAAACTCTTTTTTTAGGACCTTTGCACCTTTTTTATAAAAGAAATTTGCTTCTATGATGCTTGCAAAAAAGCTATCATCTCTTAAATAGTAGTTTGTTGCTACATTTACATGCACTGGCTTTTGCAACAAAAAATCGCTGCAAACACTATTTTGTGAGCTAAATTTAACACTCTCAAGCACATCAGGCCTTATCTCATAAAATTTTATCTCATTAGCTTTTTTTAAAGCTAGTATATCACTTGATTTATTTAAATTTATAGAGCTATTATTTACCTCAAGTACGTTTATAGTACCTTTTGCAAGCGAATAAGCATTTAAAATTTTATCTTCTGCTAAAAAATTGACTACACCAAAAAATGGCACACTAGCATTTTGTTCTATAAAATTTTGAACGGTTTTTATTTGCAGCTGCTGTTTTGCGCCATTTATCTCATAGTAGCTTACGTAAATAGAAACGTCTTTTTTGCTTGGATTCTTTTGTGAGCAACCACTAAAAAATAGTGCAACAAGCAAAAAAATAGCTAAATTTTTCACTTTATGAAATAGTCACCATCAAAGCTTACAAGCGAATATTTTCGCTCATTGCCGATACTTTCTTTAAGTTCGTCTATGCTTAAAAATTCTAAGCTATCTGCACCGATATATTCTCTTACTTCCTCTGCATTTTTTTTAGAGCTTATTAACTCTTCAAAGCTTGGCGTATCGATACCGTATCGCTCAGGGTATTTAAGCTCAGGACAAGCGACTCTAAAATGAATCTCTTTAGCACCAGCATGTCTTAAAAGATCAACCACTTTTTTTGAAGTAGTACCGCGAACGATACTATCATCGATAACAACAATACTTTTACCTTTTAGAACCGATGACATCGGGTTAAGTTTTAGCTTAACTTTTAAATTTCTCATCTCTTGGCTTGGCTCGATGAAGGTTCTACCCACATAGTGGTTCCTAGTGATAGCTAGCTCAAAAGGGATCTTGCTCTCGTTTGCATATCCGAGCGCTGCTGGCACACCGCTATCTGGTACAGGTACGACGAAATCTGCTTTAATTTTGCTCTTTTTAGCTAGTACTTCACCCATTTTTTTTCTAACTTCATAGACACTTTTACCTTCTATCACGCTATCTGGGCGAGCAAAATAGATATATTCAAATGCACAAATTCTAGGATCTGGATCATAAATTTGGATACTTTGAAACTCACTTTTTCCATGTTCAAAAACTATCATCTCACCAGGCCTAATATCTCTTATAAAGCTAGCTCCCACAAGATCAAAAGCGCAAGTCTCGCTAGCTACGATATATCCACCATCTTTTAGCCTGCCAAGACTTAGCGGCCTAACACCCCAGCGATCTCTTATTGCAAAGGTTTTATGGCGTGACTGGATAAGCAGACAATAAGCACCTTTTATCTTATCAAGTGCTGCGATAATACGGTCCTGCAAGTGTTCGCTATGGTTTCTTGCGATTAGATGGATGATGTTTTCAGTATCCATATTTGTCTGAAATATCGCACCATCCTTAATAAGCTCATCTCTAACCTCATCTTTATTTACCAAATTTCCATTATGGACGATTGAAATTTGTCCCAAAGAGTAATTAGCGGCTATTGGCTGAGCATCACGACCCGAGTTTTTACCAGCAGTTGCATATCGGTTGTGACCAATAGCCATATCACCTTTTAGCGATCTTAAAATTTCTTCATTAAAGACCTCTGTAACTAGGCCATTACCCTTGTGAGTAGAAATTTCTCCATCATCACAAACGCTAATGCCGCTTGCCTCTTGGCCACGATGCTGCATAGAAAATAACGCATAATACGCAGTTTTTGCTGCATCTTTAGAATTTATAATACCAACTATTGCACACATTTTTTTCCTTTAGTTTTCATCATCTTTGTAAATTTCAAGAACATTTTTGTAGTTAAACTTGATCTCATCGCCAACATTTAAACAGCCTTTTGTAAATAAATGGTTCATTGTCTAAAATGCCGGTAAATTCGCCGCTATTTGTCTCGCTAACGACCACCCACATGCGCTCAACCTAAGCAAACTCATCATCTTCAAATCTAAATATAAGCTTTACTATATCGTCAGTTCTTAAATTTTGACGCTTTTCACGCTCCGGCAGGTAGAATTTATCAACAAGTTCTAGCTTGTAGTTCTCTACATCATCAAGCTCAAATTTAATCATCAAGTCCTAAACTATCGTCTATCGAGTATAGGCCACTATTTTGATCTTTTAGCCAAATGGCAGCCCTGATAGCACCTTTTGAAAAGGTTGCCCTACTCGTTGCGGTGTGATTTAGCTCAATAAATTCGCCGTCATTATAAAAGCCAACTGTGTGGCGACCGACCACATCTCCACCACGAAGTGCCATAACTGCGATCTCGTCTTTGCTCCTAGCCCCTACCATGCCGGCTCTACCAGTTACTAAAACATCTTTTAAATTTAAATCCCTAGCCTCAGCCACGCAACCAGCTAAGGTCATTGCTGTGCCGCTTGGAGCGTCCTTTTTGTGCCTATGGTGTTGCTCAACGATCTCTATGTCAAATTCTCTTAAAACCTTTGAAGCGATCCTTGCAAGGCGGTTTAGTACAGCTACGCCCAAACTCATATTTATTGCGTAAAGAATAGGCATAGTTCCAGATGCTAGGTGGAGTAAATTTTTATCTTCGTCATTTAGTCCCGTCGTACCGATAACTAGTGGTTTTGGATTAGTTCTAGCGTAGTTTAGCAGTGCTACTGTAGCCTCTTTTTGGCTAAAGTCGATTATCACATCGCATGCTTCAAAAAATTTAGCAAAGTCATTTGTCAAAAGTTCGCTATTTAAATTTTCAACCTGATTTTTTTGGCTAAAAGCGATGCTTAAAGTAGCATCTTTTTCATCTTTTAAACAAGAAATGATACTTTGAGCCATCTTTCCACTAGCACCATAAAGGCCTATTTTTACCAAAATTTATCCTTTGATTTTTGGTTGAAATTTAACATAAAATTTATTATAGATAGATTACGAATAGGCTTTAAAAATACGTATAAAATCAAAAATTTAATAGAAAAAAAGAAGAAAAATTTAGCCAAAAAATTGGCTAAATTTGAGTATTAATGCAAGCTTTCTATGTAGCTCATAGCGCTAAGTGCAGCCACTGCGCCATCACCTGCTGCTACGACCACTTGTTTTGGAGCGTCTTCTCTAATATCGCCTGCCACAAATAGTCCTTTTAGACTAGTTTGCATCTTAAGGTTTGTCTTGACCTGTCCACCATCAGCCATTTCGCAGATAAATTTGCCATTTTCGTCTTTTAAAATTTCGTTATTTACGTTTAGCCCAACAAAGGTAAAAATTCCCGGCACATCAAGCACACGCTCGCTATTTTTGGTATCAAGCACGATCTTTGTTAGGCCCATTTTATCGCCAAGCGCCTCTTTTATAGTCGCACTTGTTATAAACTCGATCTTCTCATTTTTTCTAGCTTTTTCAACGGTCGTAGGTGCTGCTCTAAACTCGTCACGTCTATGGATAAGATAGACTTTTGAGCAGATATTCGCTAGATAAAGTGCCTCTTCAACAGCCGTATCGCCACCGCCAAGAACAGCCACTTCTTTGTTTTTATAAAAGAAGCCATCGCATGTCGCGCATGTACTTACGCCTTTGCCAAAGAACTCGTCCTCGCCTTTAAAGCCAGCACGTCTTGGAGTTGAGCCAGTTGCTACGATGACAGCCTTTGCCTGCTCGCTCTTGCCGCCTTCAAGTAAAATTTCAAAGCTACCGTCACTATTTTTTCTAACGCCAATGACATTTGCCCACTTGTGAACTAACCCAAATGCGCTGCACTGTTTCCACCAAGTGCTCATAAAGTCAAAGCCACTTTCGCCAGGGGCTTTTTGACCTGGGTAGTTTTCTATCTCTGAGCTAGAGGTGATCTGACCGCCAGGCTCGCCTTTTTCAAACATTACAACATTTTTTAGTCCGCCTCTAGTGGCGTAAAGTCCGGCGCTTAGTCCTGCTGGACCGCCTCCGATGATTGCTAAATCAAGCATAAATTTCCTTTATTCTAAAACATTTATGGACGAATTTTGTTTGTAAATTTCGCCTTTTTGATGAACTATCTCAACACTGCTAGGAAGCTTTGTGATGCTCAAATTTTGCATCAGCTCCAAGACCGTATTTATATCTGAGCTTATATATTTTAGTGTTGAGTTTGACTCATATCTTTTTTGAAAGATATCGATTACCACAACTGTTTCATTTTTGATTGGTAAAATTTCGTCTAATTTTGATTGATTTGAGCTAAAGATTAAAAGCGTGTATTTTGGCTCTTTTGGAGTGAAAATTTCGCTTTTTTCGTAGAAAACTAGCTTCGCAAAATCAACAAATTTATATTGTGAAAAACGATAGTTGCTATACGCAAATGCAACTGCTATCATAGCTGCACCAAAAAATGAACCAAATATATATGTAAGAGGAAGCAGACTTCCTCTTCTTTTTTCGCTCATTAAAGAAGCGAATTTAGTTTGTCAGTTAAGGCTTGTTTTGACTGTGCACCGACCATTTGCTCAACTAGCTCGCCATTTTTGAAAAATAGCAATGTTGGGATCGATCTGATGCCAAACTCAACTGCAAGATCTTGCACTTCGTCAGTATTTACCTTGCAAATTTTTGCTTTGCCGTCAAAGTCTTCAGCAAGCTCTTCGATCACTGGAGCTAGCATACGGCAAGGTCCGCACCATGGAGCCCAAAAGTCTACTAAAGCAACGCCTTCTTTTGTAACATCAAAATTTTCTTTTGTAAGTTCGATGTATTTTCCCATTTTTTCTCCTTATTTTTAAAATGTGGCAATTATACAAATTAAATTTAAATTTTATCTAAATAATAAATTTTATTATAAGCTAATATTTTCTATTAGTTCTAAATTTTCATTTTTTATGACAACTAAATCGACTTGAAAATCTCTATTTGGCTCATTTTTCATCATATAAAAATTTATAGTTTTTAAAATTTTTATATATTTTGCATTATTTAGTCTATACTCTGCTTCATATTCTCCGCTAGTTGCTTTTACCTCTATGAAGTGTAAAATTTTATCACTACTTAGTGCGATAATGTCGATCTCGCCAAATTTAGAGTGAAAATTTCTCTCTAAAATGATAAAACCGAGCTTTTGTAAAAATTCGCATGCCCTATCTTCTGAGCTTTTGACAAAGAGATACTCTTTTAGCCCCAAACTACTCCTCGATCCTCATCATAAATGGCTCTTCTTTTATATACTCTTGCTCTTTTAAAATTTCAATTGTCCTTCTTACATCAGCCTCAAGACTCGTATGTGTCGTAAAAAACAATACCGCAAATTCGCTCTCATCTTTTGGTTTTTGAAGTATGCTATCGATCGATAAGTTATTTTCGCTCATTAAATTTGTAATCTTTGCTAGCACACCCATTTTATCTTCGACTTTTAACCTAAAGTAGTACTTCGTCTTTATCCTATCGCGGTCAAGCAGCTCAAGCGTATTTAATTCAAACGGCACTTTATATCCAAGCATCGGCGATTTGCTATCTCTTGCGATGTCGATAAGATCACTGATAACTGCACTTGCCGTTGCATCGCCACCAGCTCCAGGTCCATAGTACATCGTCTCGCCAACGACCTCGCCAACGACACTGATCGCATTTGTCACACCGCTTGCCTTTGCTATCATTTTATTTTGCGGCACAAGTGCTGGATGTACGCGTAGCTCGACTTTGCCCTCGCTTTTTTTGGCGATGGCTAGAAGTTTTATCGAGTATTCAAAATCTTTTGCAAAGAATATATCCTCAGGAGTGATGCCTTGTATTCCTTCTATCAAGATATCCTCTGGGTCGCCGTGCACGCCGTATGCGATGCTAGCAAGGATTAGCAGTTTGTGTGCTGTATCAAAACCACCCACGTCAAAAGTAGGATCAGCCTCGGCATACCCAAGCTCCTGCGCCTTTTTAAGAGCGTCTTTAAAATTTGAACCCTCATCCATCATCGAGGTTAGGATAAAGTTACTAGTTCCGTTTAGTATGCCATTTATGCTAACGATGTGATTTGCGCTCAAGCCTTCTCTTAATGCTCTAATGATCGGCACGCCACCAGCCACGCTTGCTTCAAAGCCAAATGGTATATTTTTGGCTAAATTTTGCAAAGCATATCTGTGATAGGCAAGAAGTGCTTTGTTTGCAGTCACGACTGCTTTTTTTCGCTTTAAAATTTCACTCACAACCCTAAAAGGCTCTTCCACACCACCCATAAGTTCGACAAAAACATCGATGTCATCGCGGTTTATAACGCTATTTATATCGTCAGTCA
Source organism: Campylobacter concisus (assembly GCF_902460845.1). NCBI lineage: Bacteria > Pseudomonadati > Campylobacterota > Epsilonproteobacteria > Campylobacterales > Campylobacteraceae > Campylobacter > Campylobacter concisus. The sequence continues at coordinate 173,076 of NZ_CABPVS010000003.1, forward strand.
AAGGGATGCCAGCATTTCTTTTTTTATTTAAATTTCTGACCACTCCTATGACTGGTACGATCTCCTCGCCACTTCTTGCTGCGATTAGCTTTTTGTTTTTTAGTAAAATTTTAGCAACTGACTCACCAACGGTTCCAACGCCCAATATCGCTACATTCATTCAAATTCTTTCAAATATTTTTTTATATTTCTAGCTGCTTGTCTTATTCTATTTTCGTTTTCGATAAGAGCTAGACGCACATAGTCGTTTCCGCCCTCGCCAAAACCAATACCCGGACTAACTGCGACTGATGCCTTTGTAAGAAGCTGCTTTGAAAACTCAAGACTACCTAAATGGCTAACTTTTGGTGGTAGTTTCGCCCAAATAAACATACTAGAGCTTGGTTTTTTAAGCTCCCAACCAGCCTGAGCAAAGGCCTCTATCATCACATCTCTTCTTTTTTCATAAATTTGGCGTATCTCTTCAACGCAGCTTTGATCGCCGTCAAGTGCGACTGTGGCAGCCACCTGTATCGGCGTAAACATGCCGTAATCAACCCATGATTTTATCTTTTTAAGTGCTGCACAAAGCCTTTTATTTCCGCACATAAACCCAACTCTCCAGCCAGCCATGTTATAGCTTTTTGAAAGTGTGTAGCACTCGACTGCAACGTCTTTTGCGCCATCTACTTCAAAGATACTTGGCGTTTTGTAGCCATCAAATGTAAGATCAGCGTAGGCGATGTCAGATATGACATAAAATCTCTCTTGTTTTGCAATGCTTACAAGGCGCTCGTAAAAGCTCTTTTGCACTGTCACGGTCGTTGGATTGTGCGGGAAATTTACGACTACGTATTTTGGTTTTGGCGAGCTTGCGTGTATCGTTTGGATCAAATTTTCAAAAAATTTATTCTCATCTAACTCAAATTTATCATTGTAGTGAAGTGGCATCTTTGCGACACTTCCGCCAGCAAATAAAAACGCTTGCGTGTGTATCGGATAAGCAGGGTCAGGCACGATAGCCACATCGCCTGGGTTTATCACAGCTTGAGCTAAGTGAACAAAACCCTCTTTGCTACCCATCGTGGCGACTGCTTCAGTGTCTGGGTCTAAATTTACGCCGTATTTTCGCTTATACCAGTTGCAAATGGCAAGGCGGAGCTTGTAAATTCCAGCACTGGCTGAGTAGCCGTGAGTCTTGTCCTTTTGCGCGCTTTCGCATAGTTTATCGACGATGTGCTGTGGTGTTCTGCCCTCAGGATTACCCATAGAAAAGTCGATGATGTCCTCGCCAGCTCTTCGTGCAGCCATTTTTATTGCATTTACTTCGGCAAAAACGTAGTTTGGCAAACGCTCAATTGTATTAAATCTTATCTCATCAAACACTGCTTACTCCTATTTTATAAGCTTGATAATTATCTCATTTTTTATATTATTTATATCAACATTGTCGCTAATTAATGCGTATTTTGCGCCTATTGCTAAATTTATAGAAACGGCGGTTTTTGCTTGCTCCTCTTTTATAGAGTCAATCTGATTTAAATTTTTATCATAAATTCTAACAAGTGGCATCCATCTATTTGACTCTTTTGATACGATATCCAGACTACTTGCACCCTCAACATCAACAAAATAAGTACCACCGCTTTTTAAAAGTGGTGTCTCTTCGTCAAAATTTACCTTTGCAGCCCTAAGGATCATATTCTGAGCATCTAAAAATATCTCTAAATTCCCATCAACTCTATCAAATCCTAAAATTTTAAAACCGCTTTGACTAAGTGCTAAGCTTAATAAGCTTGGATCTATTCCGCCATTTTTTATGGCTAAAATTCCATAAGAAATTTGATCTCCATTTTTTAGAGAATTTATCCTTGAAATACTTATGTTAGCATCGTCTAGAGTTAAATTTATTGATTTTACAAATAATGTAGAAGGAACTTTTTGCTCGCTTATAAATTTTAAATTCAAACTATTTGAACCAAATGAAATGCTATCGTAACTCGAGTTTTGTTTTAATCTTGATACTAGCTCATTGACATTGAGTGAGCCATTTTGGTCTAAATTTTCTAAAGAAATTTGTACATTTTCAACATTGCTTAAAGCACTTGCACTAGTTTGTAAGCTAAAAGCATATGCAAATACACTAAAAGCGGTAAAAATTGCTATTTTTCTTACCAAGATTTGCCCTTGTTAAGTTCTACAAACTCATCATAACTCACAAATTTCATCTCTCCATTTTCTACTAAAAACCTAGCCGGGCGACTTGGATTGTATTTTGTCACCTTATCGCCGATCTTTAGCTCAATGTTGCCATTTCCGCAAACTACGAGCTGCCTTTGGTCTAAATTTATATTTATGCTTTTACTTGTGTCGTTTGATATTTTTTGACCATTTTCAAGGTTAATGACGCCTATCCAGACGCGTTGTTTTGGTGTGATGACCGCCTCATTTAGTGGCTTTGTAATATTTTGTTCTATCTTAGGAGCTGGCTGAGCTGCCATGCTTGGCTTTACAGCATTTTGCTCCATGTTTGCAGGACTTGTTGTCACATTTTGCTCAACTGGAGCTGAAATTTTCACACTTGATATGTTTGCCTCTATTTTAGGGCTATTTTGAGAGATGGTGATATTTGTATCGATGATATTTTTCTTCACCTCATTTACTATGCTTGACTGCGAATAGCTCACGCTTTTATTCTCGTCATTTAAAAACGATAAAAAATTCTCGATATATTTGTAAGCATCAAAATGATATGTCCCACCAGCGATAATAGCTAAAATGATGAGCCAAAATAAAAATCCACCGCCGCCACTACCGCTTTGTTTTTGTATGGTAATATCTTTTGGAGTGTAAGAAGAAATTTTTGGAGTAACTTTAGTTTTGTGACTCTCATCTGGAGTATTTTCTTGCATAAAGGCATCATATTCAGCTAGTAACTCGCTCAAATCAACATTATATTCACGTTGTAAAATTTTGGCATAGCCCCTAATATTTAAACGTGATAATTTTTCAAAATTTTTATCAAAAATATATTGTAAAAATGTAGGCTCAATATGCGTTTTACGTGAAATTTCCTTTATACCTATCTCTTTTAAATTCTCTAATTCATTCATCTATCATCCTGTCACAAATTATTGCAAAAGCTGCACTTACATTTAAGGAGTCCCAGCCCTCTTTTAACTTTATACCAATACACTCATCACACTTTGCTAGAGCTTTTTGCGGTATGCCTTCGCCTTCTGAGCCCATCACCAAAGCTCTTTTACCAGCAAACCTCATCTCTTTTACGTTTTTGCCATCACTTGCTGTTGCATAAATTTTAAAACCAAATTGCTTTAGTTCATTTAACAAACTAAGTCCGTCTTCAAAAATCGCTATTGGTATCTCATAGGCAGCGCCACTACTTGATCTTAAAACGCCTTGCATATTTATGCTTTTTGCTACTATTACAAGACCTTCGCAGCCTAGAGCATAGGCACTTCTAGCGATAGCACCAATATTGCCAACATCGCTTATGCCGTAAAGAATGGCGATAAAATTTAGCTTTTTAAGCTCAGCAATGTCTGAAAATTCAAACTCACTAACATTCGCTAAAAAACCTTGATGGTTTCCACCGCGAGCTAAAGACTGCGCTTTTTGATTATCCACGCGAATAATTTTTTTGCCTGTGCCACAAATTTTAGAGAAGAGTTTTTTGTCACACTCTTTTGAGAGATATATCTCTTCTAATATCTGTGGTCGCTTGTTCAAAATATGTAAAAATAGTTGTTTTCCGTATATTATCATGGTAACTTATGGTAGCTAAAGTCAATTAAAATTTAACTTATTTTTGTATGTAGCTAGAGTAAATTTTGCACTTTCGTTTCAATGTCACTTAGTAGTTTTGCGGCCTATAATTTAAGCTTTCGCAAGTTCATCATATATCTTTTTTACATCTTCTCCAGTTATTTTGTTAAGCAATTTTGCTTTTACTTTTGGAGCAAGATCAAGCAAAAGTATCTCATCTTTTGTGATATTTTGAGTGGCTGTTTTGTTACTTTTTGAGATGACAATCGCCCACTCTCCACTTAAATTTGCTTTTTCTAAAATTTGGACTAAATTTTTAGCACTATCTTTAATCTTACTCTCAAATTTTTTTGTGGCCTCTTTTATGGCAAAAATTTCTCTCTCAGGCTCTAGATTTGCGATACTTTGTACTAAGTCTAGTATGCGTTTTGGGCTTTCGTAAATAACGGCTGGATAGGCTAAATTTAGAGCATTTTGAATAGCCAAGGACCTATCTCTACCAGTATTTGGTAAAAAGCCTAAAAAGACAAATTCTTTATCACAAAGTCCGCTTGCAACTACACTTAAAAGTGCGGCATTTGCTCCACTTAAAATTTCATATTCGATATTATTTTTTTGAGCGTATCTTACTAGGCTAACGCCTGGATCACTGATACCTGGCATACCAGCATCGCTCATGTAGGCTACATTTTTACTAAAAAAATCATCACTTAAATTTGTGAAAAAGTCATCTTCGTTATGAGTGTGAAGTGGAATAAATTTTGATATATTTATACTTGCGTCAAAGCGTTCGTTTAGTAGATTTACAAGACTTTTGCAGACTCTTGTATCTTCACAGATAGCTATCTCGCATTCACGCAAAATTCTAATCGCACGAAGCGAGATATCTTCTAAATTTCCTATTGGAGTAGGAATAAAGTAGAGCAAGGCTTATTTTTGAGCGTATTTTTTCTTAAATTTCTCAACACGACCAGCACTATCAACTATCTTTTCGCTGCCTGTGAAAAATGGGTGGCACTTGTCGCAAATGTCAATTCTGATCTCGCTTTTGTTTGACTTTGTTTTAAAAGTGTTTCCGCAAGCACAAGTTACAGTGCAATCTACGTATTCTGGATGGATATCTTTTTTCATCATTTTTCCTTTATTATTTTTGGGCTAATTATCTACATTAAAAGTTGCTGATTATATAAAAAGAAATCTAAAAATCAAATAAATTAAGCCAGGAATTTTGCCGCTACTGAGATAACCGCAGTCTGTGATCTTAAAATATTTTTAGTATTTAGGCAGTAGATATTTTTAAATTTAGCCATCTCATCCTCGCTAAATCCACCCTCTGGACCAATTATTAAAAGCTCATCACCTTTTTTCTCATTTAAGCTCTTACCGCCAAAATTTATAGCTGAGATATTTTTATAAACACTCATTAGCTCGTCCAAATTTTTATAAACTTCAAACTCCATTAGTGAAGTTCGCCCACACTGCTCGCAAGAGAGAGCATTTATGTAGTTTAGCCTCTCGATATCTATCTTAAAATTTGCCTGAGAAAATTTAGTATAGACAAAAGCTATTTTACCAACGCCAAGTTCGTTTAAAAATGGCAATGTCTTTTCAATCGTCTTTGGATCGACGATAGCCCAAGCGATCGTAAAGTCGAATTTTTGCTCACCATTTAAGCTAGCAAAGACAAGACTTAAGCTCGCACTTCGCCTATCAATCTCATCAATTTCATAAATATACTCTTTAAAATCTCGTAAATTTCTAACACTCATTCGCTCACCAGCTTGCATTCTTCTAGCTTTTAGGTGCAAAAAAGCTTCATTTACTATCTTTAAGCTTTCATTACCTGCATTTTTATCATATAAAAATTTCATCTAAATCCCTGCAACTACAACTAAAACAAGATCACAAAATCCCTTAATAAGGGCGAATTTTTTAAATTTTTCTAAGTCGCCATTAGCTGCATAAATTTTTAGCCTTTTAAAACCTATGGCACTAAGTGCGATTAAAATTATTAAGATAATTAACATTTTTATGGCACTAAATTTAAACTCATATCCATAATACGCCCATAAAATAAGTCCAGTAAGCGCAAGAAAACTAAGCAACATATGATAAATCGGTAAAAAATATCTTATACAAAGCACATAGTTTTTACTATTGCTACCAAACTGAGTAAGTATTAAATAAAGCACATTACAGGCAACTAGTGCATAAAAAAATATCACATGAAAAGGCAAAGTGTATGCAAAAAGTGAGGAGAGATGTTCGTTCATTTCTTCTCTTTAGAAGGCTCGTTCTCTTCGACGACTGGCTCAGGCGGGAGTTGTTCATCGATTGTGACATTTGCGTCTGGTTGAGCTATGGTCACATCACTAGGCACTGGCTCGCTAATATCATTTTTAGTCTCATCTTTATCTCCACAACCCGCAAATAGACCAGCTATAAATAAAAAAGAAGTTATAATTTTTTTCATCAAACGTCCTTTGGAATTTCTATTTTTAACCTATTTTTCATTTTCTCGAATAAATTTTTATCTTCCCACTCTTCTATGATAGCATCTGAAAATTTTATCTCATCTAGCTTTATCTCGCCCATTTGCGCATTTATGGCGTCCTCTTTAAAGCACTGTGCATAGCCTGTATCAGTCTCATGCACGATAATGCTATGAAGCTTCACTTCACGCTCACCGTTGTTCATCACACTAAGCTCAAGTAGTCTTTCTATGAGTACAAAAAATATGCGGCAAAACTGCTCTGCACTTGGATTTAGTGGGATCTCGATCCATCTTGCCGAGTGCTTTTTTAGATCATTTTTATACTCAACATTATCGCCTGAAAATATTGTCGTAGCGTGGTCAAAACTATCAATGATCGTTTTTATGTTTTGCTTCATTAAGCCAAAATCATAAACCATGCCGGCGTTATCAAGAAAATTTGAGCTAAGTAAAATTTCAGCCACATAGCTGTGTCCGTGGATACTAGTCCTACAACGCTTTGAGCTGCAAAATCTCACAATATGTGCATTTTCAAATCTAAAAAGCTTTCTAATAATCATCAAACACCTTCTTTATCGCTCCAAAGCCTGATGTGGATACGCTCCGAGTAGTTAAATCCATACTTTATGGCAAATTCTGCCGTCTTTAAAGCATTTTTACTAAGCTCTGCTCTATCTGCACCCATCGCCATGCACCAAACTGGCAAATTCACTTTGTTTTTTATATTCATGATCTCATCTAGCTCACTATCGTCGCAACGAGATAGCACAAATTTTAAAAAGCTACTTTTTGCATTATTTTTAATAGTCAAAATAGCGTCTAAATTTATGCGTTTTTGCTCGCTAACTCCGCTATTTGCTAGTTTTACACCAAGTGCAAAATGGCATTTTTTATAAATTTCATATTTAGTAAAATCAACTAAAATCGTGCCATTTGTCTCAAAATGCACTTCATAATCTTCAAGCAATTTCTTTACCAAATTTATAAAATTTTCATTTTCATGCCAGATGAGCGGCTCACCACCGGTTAAAACAATAATAGGCTTTTGCATTAAACCTTTACATAGGTTATCAACTAAGCTTAAAATTTCATCTGCGTTGTATGTTTTGTGATCAAAATGCCCTTTAAAAACAGCCCTTATACTATCGCAACCTAAGAGATTTTCACCAGTTTTTAAAGATTTTGTTTGCACGCCAAAGCCAGAGCAGTTTAAGTTGCAACCTAAAAAGCGTAAAAATATGGCGAGTCTGCCTTGGTAAGCCCCTTCGCCTTGGATACTTAAAAACGCTTCAACTAGCTCTAGCTCTTTGCTCATCAACCACCAGTTTGATAAAAGGCACGCGAAGAGGTTTCATTACTAGCGCCTATCGCCCATTTGTTCTCTTTTGGTTTGTTTGCTAGCACTTGTCTTAAAATTTCACTTGCAGCTACGATATCACCTTTTTCAACCGCTTTTTTGATACTAAGAGCCTCTTCAAAGTAAAGGCAAGGTATCAAAAGTCCCTCGGCACTTAGTCTGATACGGTTGCAACTCTCGCAAAAGTCGTGCTTGTGTGGATCTATGATACCAAATTTATAACCATCATCAAGTCTATAAATAGACGCGGGCGCATTTGGTAGTTTTCCATCTTTTGTGACATTATATTTTTGTGAGATGATTTTTAAAATTTCATCGCTACTTAGCCCTTTTAGATCATCTTTAGCGTGTGAGTTTTCCATATACTCAATAAATCTGATCTGAGAATCTCTAAATTTAGCAAACTCGAGCAAATTTATAAGCTCATCATCATTTACACCTTTTAGTGCAACAGTGTTAATTTTTACCTTTAATCCAGCATCATGAGCCGCTTCAAAGCCAGCCAAAACTTCGTGCAAGACGCTTTTTTGTGCGATAAATTTAGCCTTTTGCTCATTTAATGTATCAAGCGACATATTTATGCGCTTTAGTCCAGCGTCTTTTAGCCTTTTGGCAAAGTGTGAAAGCATATAGCCATTTGTAGTAAGCGCTAGATCAATGTCTGGATTATAATCACTTATCATCTTTATAAAAACGTCTAAATCCTTACGCACAAGCGGTTCGCCACCAGTGATTCTTATCTTTTTTATACCTTCGTCGATAGCCACTTTTACAAATAAAAATAGCTCCTCAAAGGTTAATAAATTCTCTCTTGGCGTCCAGCTAAATGGCGTTGTAGGCATACAATACCTACACCTAAAGTTGCAACGCTGAGTTACAGAAATCCTTAAATAATCAACAACCCGACCATATTTATCGATTAGCATAAAGCACCTTCTTAAGCTTGGTTAGAGCTTTTTATAATTTTTTCAATTATATGTTAAAAGATTTAAATCAAAATAAAAATTTAAGCCAATTTTTGTAGTTTAAGAGTAGATTAGTCTTTTTAAAATTAGCCTGTAAATTTAGGCTAATTTATGAAATTTAAGCACAAACTCGACTCGCCCCATTCCAACATGAAGGTCCTTTGCGATCATCGCTGCACTTTTTCCGTCTTTAAACATTTTTAGAATTTGTTCTTCTTCATTGATGACGCTTGGTGCGATTTTATTAATATCTCTTGTTCTCTCTTCAAGACTAACTATCCTGTCTTTTTGCTCTGTTGCAAAATCATCAATTACTCGCTCAATGCTCTTAATCGCACGAATTATTGGCACAATTTTCTCATTTATTTGCAAATCAATATTTTCTTTTATCTGTTTTTTAAGTGGCTCATATTGTTCACTATTTTTAAACGCCTCGCCCTCAAGCATTGAAATTTGCTTTTTTAGATTGAAATTTTCTTGCATAACGCTTTCTATCGCTCGCTCAAATCTCGCAAATTTTTTATTTGTCTCACTATCTTTTATCAACATTAAAGCTACTATTATCGCCAAAACGATACCAAAGCCTAAAAAGATATAAATTTCCATATTTTTCCTTCTACGAGTTCGCTCTCATTTCTCTTATCATTACACGTTCCCTAGCCGTCACATAAGCGTTCCAGTCAGCCTCATCCTCTTCGTGCATATTTTCTATCTTTGCTAAATTTTCACTAACAGCCCTTAAATAAAGACTCAAATTTCTCTTTGGAAAGATAGGCATAGCAATCCTTGCGTAGTAAATTTCATCTTTTATAAATTTTTCTTCGCTTATTTTGATGTGTGTAAAGCCGATTTCTTCGATACTCGCCCTCTCTTTTAGTGGCAAATATTGCTTATGCTCATTTTTAATGTAATCACTCAGCGCATCTACTTTTCTGTGAAGTTCTATCAAAAGAGTTAGTAAAACTTGATCACTCTCTTTAGTCTCGCCTCGTGACTTTGCTCGCTTTAACCAAGCCCCAAGCGCGTCCTCTTCGCCCGGCAAGATGGAGTCAAACTCTCTTTTAAATTTCTCACTCCCTTCTTTATCAGACTCAAATTCCATATCAAGAGGTGCTTTAAACAGCTTAATCTCACTCATAATACGCTAATCCAAACAAAGATAAAAAATAAAATTCCCAAATAGCCATTTAATGTAAAAAATGCTCTATCTATCTTACTAAAGTCGCGTCTTACGATCCTATGCTCAAAAAATAAAATAACGCCACTTACCAAAATTCCAAAAAATGCCATCGCTCCAAGCCCAGCCGCCCAAGCAAAAAGTAGCCAAAATACAAAAGCTAAAGCGTGAAAAATGGCCGATAAAAAAAGTGTAGCCTTATCGCCGTAAATAGCTGGTATGCTAAAGAGCTTGTTTTCTTTATCAAATTTCATATCTTGAAGTGAGTAAAGCAAGTCAAATCCAGCTACCCAAAATGTCACACCAAGGCAAAGTAGCACACTCCAAAGCGGTATAGCAGCGCTCACTGCGACCACGCCAGCGATGGGAGCAAGACCTAAGCTAAGGCCAAGCACCAAGTGTGCTAGCTCACTAAAGCGTTTAAATAGCGAATACCCACCAAGAACAGCTAAAATAGGAAAACTTAGCCAAAATGCGAGCGAATTTATAAAATAAGCGCATGCGATAAAAATAAACGCATTTGCCACAATAAAAAGCTGCATATTGCTCCTACCGATACGACCATCAACGCTTGGACGGCTCGCAGTTCGCGGATTTAACTTATCGATATCTTCATCTTTGTATCTATTAAAAGCCATAGCAAAATTTCTAGCACTAACAGCACAAAGTGCGCCTAGAATAAGCAGTTTTAAGCCGAACCAAGCCGAGCCACTTTCTATCTTGCTAGCAACTATCATCGCAACAAAAATAAAAGGCAGAGCAAAAACAGAATGCTTAAAAACGATAAGTTCAGCAATAATTTTTAATTTTTCTATCATTTGATAAATTTCCATTTTCTTTAAAAATGGTTGATTTTACACCATTTTGCTTTAAATTTGAATTTATATTATCATTACAAGAATAATTTAAAACAAAGGGTTATTATGGGCAAAGTAGCGATTATTGGAGATAGTTTTAGTGCGTTATTTACGGCTTACGAATTAGCTAAAAAAGGTGAAGAAATTTTAATTATTAGCAGCCAAAAAGATGAGTTTACAAATGGAATTTTAGTGCCTTTTGGCACACACGCTCTTGCAAAAGATGGAGCGATATCTAGCTCGTTTATAGGGCTAGTTAGCAAAAAAAGCGAGCTTGATATAAGTATTTGCTTAAATGAAAATTTTAGAGCTTGGATGACAAATTTTACACTCAAATCGACCAAAGCTCACGACAAAAAGATGCAAATTTTGTTTTCAAAATTTGGTAAGAAAAGCTTTGAAATTTTAAGAGAGCTAAACAACAAATATCCACAGATAAATTTTGATGAGAGCGGCGTTTATCTACTTTTTAGCAATGACGAAAGCTTTAAAAAAAGGCTTGATGAGACAAAGGTTGCCCATAGCGAGCAAGAAATTTTAAGCATAGATAAAGAGCTTACAAATTTTGGGCTAATAAATAAAAACATAAAAGGCGCTATAAATTTAGCCAATAATGCAAGCATTGATACAAATGAGCTCAAAAAAGCTTTGATAAATGAGTTAAATTCTCTCGGGGTAAAATTTATAAATGATGAAATTTACGAGCTAAAAACGCAGGGGCAAATAGTACAAAAAGCTACCGGCAATAACGGCGAATATGAGGCCGATAACTTTGTGATCGCTTCAAAAAATTTAGAGCTTTCAAATAAGCTAGGCACGAGCTTAAATGCGATTTTGGCTAAATTTTATACTATTGATCTTAGCCTAAATGAAGGGCAAATTCCTAAAAAACCAATCATTTTAAATGATTTATTTGCCAAAATTTATCCAACTAAAAATGGTGTTACGATTATTACAAATTTACAAGTCGGCGCTATCGATACGCTTGTTAAAACTGAAAAGATTAATGCATTTTTAAATGAGCTAAAGATACATCTTGGCATAAGCGAGCTAAAAGAGCCTAGCTTTAGAGCAAACTACGTACTTCTTAGCTCAAACGATAAGCCAGCTCTTGGACGCGATAACATATATAGCAACTTGATCTATAACCAAGCTTATGGACTAAATGAGCTTAGCTTTGCTCCGTATTTTGCCAGTGTTTTGGATAGTCTTATAAAAGATGGTAAAAATAACGAGGAAAATGATGAAATTTTACTCTTTAGCTCGTTTTATGAGGGCTAGATTTGTTTAAAGAATTTGCAATAATTGGCACCACAGCAAGTGGCAAGAGCGATCTTGCATTTGAGCTTGCAAAGGAGCTTAACGGCGTCATCTTAAGCCTTGATTCGCTTACACTTTATAAAGAGATAGATATCGCCAGTGCAAAGCCAAATAAAGAGCAGCTTGAAGCCATAAAACACTTTGGTGTAGATGAAATTTATCCTGATGAAGAATTTAGCGTTGTGGCATTTTTTGAAATTTATAAAAATGCAAAGAATTTTGCGTGCTTACAAGACTGCCCACTCATCATTACAGGAGGCAGCGGCTTTTATCTAAAATCAATGCTTAGTGGACTTGCACCAAATGTGCCAAAATGTGAGATAAATTTAAGCAATGAAGAAATTTATGAGCTAGCTGTAAAAATCGATCCTGAGTTTGCAAGTAAATTTAGTCAAAATGACTCTTATCGCCTCGAAAAGTGGTATCAAATTTATAAATTTAGTAACCAAATCCCAAGCATTTGGCTAAGAGAAAATACTAAAGAGAGCATCATAAAAGAGCTAGCGATATTTGAAATTTTATGGGATAAAGATGAGCTTAGAGAACGTATCAAAAAGAGAACAAAAGGTATGCTTGAAGCTGGGCTCATAGATGAGGCAAAATTTTTGTTTAATAAATACAAAAGTGAGCCAAAACCACTAAAATCAATAGGTTTAAAAGAGTGCAAGCAATTTTTAGATAAAGAAATTTCTCAAAACGAGCTTGAAGGGCTCATAGCTACGCACACAGCTCAGTTAGCAAAACGTCAGAGAACCTTTAATCGCTCACAGTTTGAAAAAAAATTTGTAGGTGATTTGAACCAAATTAGAAGTGAAATTTTAAAATTTTTAAGAGAATAAAAACTAGCCCACAAGGGCTAGTTAATAAAATCAAATAGGCATTACCCTAATTTTTGGGCTTAAGCTCTCTTGCAAGACATTTTCAATCGCATAAAGAGTACCAGTTGAGCCACTTGCACAGCCCGAGCAAGCACCAAGATAGCGGATATAAATATCGGTATTTTCTCCGTTATCATTTCTGATATCTAAAATTTCTAAATTTCCACCATCCATCTCAAGCATTGGGCGAATTTCTTTATCTATGACAGACTCGACTGCTTTTAACTGCCCTACCATCGTCATTTTTTCAAAGCTAATGTCGCCTAAAGTATGATTTGCTTGGGCATTTGCCTGAGCTTCGATCTTCTCACGCTCCATCTCAGCCCTAGTATCACGCAAAATATCCACCAAATAATATTCTCTTTTTTCATGACCACCAGGCTTTACGCAAGACTTGCAAAATGCACCAGCTTTGGTGTATTGCGTGATCTCTTCAACTGTGTGAAGGTCATTTAGTCTTATCACTTCTTTAATCGTACCAAGGCTTACCCTAGCGCACTCGCAAACGATGATCTCATCTTCAAAATGCTCTGGATCTATGCCTTTATAGCTTGCGGCTGCTGCTTTTATAACATCATACGCCATAACTGAGCAGTGCATCTTTTGAGGCGGAACAGCCGGTGTTTCTGGGTTATCGCGCATAGCCTTTTCGACATCAAGGTTTGTGATCTTGACTGCTTCATCGACCGTTTTGCCAATACAAAGCTCAGCCATCGTATCAGAACTAGCTATCGCTGTGCCACAGCCAAAGCTTTTAAATTTAGCATCTATTATTTTGTCTGTCTTTTCGTCAACAAGCCAGTATAGCCTAACCGCATCGCCGCAGCTTTCTGCACCAAAGTCAGCCACAATAAGCTTTGCGTTTGCCTTTTTAGCATCTTCTTCGGTTATCTCCCCCATAAATTTAGGGTTATTCATCCTGTCTTGCACTACCTTAGAATACTCATCCCAGATAGAGCCTCCGATCAAATTATTCTTTGCCATGTTATTTCCTTTAAATTTTATAATCCACTCTTATGCCATTCTGGGGCGTAGGCAAATGTGCTAGAGATACCTCTTAGTCTATTTACTGCTTTTGTTATATGCTCAATCGCATAATCAATCTCTTCTTCTGTATTAAATCTAGAAAGAGATAATCTAAGTGCGGTGTGAGCCAGCTCTTTATCTGCCCCTATGGCCTCCATTATTGGGTTACTCTCTAATGTTTCACTTGCACATGCTGAGCCAGTTGAAGCTGCGATGCCAGCTTTATTTAGATCCCAAAGCATCGCTTCGCCTTCAACGCCTTTTATAGAAGCCAAAATGGTATTTGGCACACGTTGTTCTTTTTTTCCTACAACGCTAACGTCAGGAATTTTTAAAATTGCATCTTCAAGTTTATCACGTAAACGGCGAACATGAGAGTGCTCATAATCCATAAATTTATTTGCCAGTTCAAGTGCTTTACCCATGCCGATGATGCCAGGAACATCAAGCGTGCCGCTTCTGCGTCCGCCCATATGCTCGCCGCCATGAAGCAAGCTACTTAGTGGCATACTATTTTTTATAAATAGTGCTCCAACACCCTTTGGTCCGTGAAATTTATGCGCAGAAAAGCTTAAAAAATCAACGTCAAGGTCTTGAACATTTATCTTTATCTTACCAACTGCTTGAACGGCATCCGTGTGGAATAAAGCCCCGTATTCATGAGCGATACTAGCAAGCTCTTTTATAGGAAAGATCATGCCGGTTTCGTTATTTGCACTCATTATAGAAACAAGTGCTACATTCTCATCCATTACAGCTCTTAGCTGTTCTGGTGTGACTATACCATCGTTATTTACATCTAAAACAGTAAGCTCTACGCCATATTTTTCTAAAAATTTACAAGTCGCCAAAATAGCTGGATGCTCAACTGCGGTTGTTACGATACGCTTTTTCTCGCCAGTTGCTATTTTGTCAAAGTAGATGCCTTTTACTACCCAGTTGTTGCTCTCAGTTGCACATGAGGTAACGACGATATCATCGCTATCTTTTGCATTTAGTCCGGTATAGAGCTGATCTAGCGCTGTTCTTAAAGCTGGATGTGTTTCAGAGCCAAATTTATGAAGCGAGTTTGGATTGCCGTATTTTTCACAAAAATATGGCTTCATAAGCTCAAAAGCTTCAGGATCAACCATTGTTGTAGCGTTATTGTCTAAATATACTCTCAAATTTAAAACCTTAATTAGGATAAAAAATATCCTTTTTATTTTTGATGGGATATTATAACAAAAAAGTTAAAAGCAAGTTTAAAAATATGCTTTAATTTTTTCAAAATTCAGCTCATTTTGATATTAAAATATATTGAAATTCTTTATCAAAATTTGTATAGATCGCTATTTGTGATTTTTCTTATAAAAAAGTCTAATTATCTCTTAAAATTAATTTATTTTTTTAAGTTAATAGTGCGATAAACATATTGCTTACATACATTATCTCTTTATAGTTTTCTTC
>NZ_CABPVS010000003.1:189430-198893 GCF_902460845.1 Campylobacter concisus
TAAAAGGATAATCAATGAAATTTCTAGCTATAACACTCTTACTTCTAACAAGTATATTCTTAATAGCTTGCTCAGCTAATCAAGCAAATAAAAAGATAAGTAACTCTGAACTAGAAAACTTAGCTAAACAATATGGTGGAGTGTATATATTTAATCAAAAATTTGTTGATGAGATAGAGAGAAGAGAAGCTGAAAGAAAAGAGCTAAGAAAAAATACAAAAGGTAGAGATTTAGGTGGCGGTCTTTATGCTGTAAATACAAAGTTGGTAGATGAAAAATTCCCTCAAACCCTCTCAAATGGCAAAAAATACTACACTCGATGGATAGATTATGAAAACCAAACTGGCAAAAAAGCTAAAATCTCTGAAGTCTATATAAATAAAATAATTGAGTTTATAGGTTTAGAAAATTTTAACAAAGAAAAACCATATTTAGATTTAGGAAAATTATATATAAATGATAATGGAGAAATAGTTCCTATAAGCATAGATGTTTATTATGAAACATATAGCACTAAATATGGCTTATTTGGAGATGAAGGAATGGGAATAAGCTTTAGTAAGAAAAGTATAGTTCCAGTAAGCGGTGGAAACAAATTTATTCTAATAAACAACAAATTCATAAAAGCAAATAAGGACAAGTAAGTGCTAACTAAAAAATCAAATAAAGAGCTAATAAATTGCTTTAAAGACTATATTGATATAGCTGATGCAAGTTATGCAATGCTTCATAATGTATTTGAGAATGAAAGAAATGGACTTGATGAGCTTTATGATAAATTTGGTAAAGATAATGTCCCTGAAA
Source organism: Campylobacter concisus (assembly GCF_902460845.1). Classification (NCBI taxonomy): domain Bacteria; kingdom Pseudomonadati; phylum Campylobacterota; class Epsilonproteobacteria; order Campylobacterales; family Campylobacteraceae; genus Campylobacter; species Campylobacter concisus. Next base: position 190,235 of record NZ_CABPVS010000003.1, read on the forward strand.
ATATCGTAAATTCTTATAGAGAAGATGAAATAAAAAAGCCTGTTTGGAGATATAAAGATAATATAAGAAAAGGTGATATTTTAAATGGTGATATCCAAGACAAAGATGGAAATGTGGTAAAAAAAGTAGGAGATCCTACCGCTTATGCTCTTTGTATAGAAGCAAGATTTATGGCAGATAAAATAGTAAAGAAGCCGGTTGGAGCAAATGGAGAAACAAAAGATACTGAACTCAAAAATGATGTAAAAAATTTTATAGCTTTGGTACCAGATCAGCCACCCTATATCTTTTATAAACCCGAATCCCTCTCCCCTCGCACAAAACTTTTTGTTAATCGCTATGAGCTAGTAAAGCACATGCCTAATCAAAAGTCAGGTTTTAGCTCAACTATATTTTATGACACGCTTAAGTCAAACTATATCATAGGCTTTAGAGGAACAGAGATGAAAATAAATGATCTCTTAGATGATGCCTTTATGGCCATCACATCAAGAGCGCTTATGCAAATATCTGCTTTAAAATCACTTCAGTCCTCTATGCAAGAAGCTATAAATTCTCATAGTCAAAACTTAAGTAGCTTAGATAACACCGCCAAAGACATCATTTTATCAGGTCACTCGTTAGGAGGTCATCTAGCTCAAATATATGCAGTAACTTTCAAAGATAGCGGAGTAAAAGAACTTTATACTTATAACGCTCCAGGAATTTATGGTGGCATATTAGCTTCAGCTTTTACTTGGAGCTTAAGGCTTCTTAGCTTTGTGGCTAAAGCCATAGCAAAAGGTGCAAGATGGATAGCAAGAGTCATAGACAAAGATGGCTTTATAGGAAAGATGGTAGGCTCAGTCTTTAACAAGATAAAAGGTATGTTTGGCTTTAAAGATGATAAGAGCAGCGTAGACGAATATGTAGATGTGGTTAAAAATAATGAACAGGCTCAAAAGACTCTTGCAGATAAAAAGGTGAGCTCTAATATAAATAAAGCTAGCAAAGAAAAAGATATAGACATAGAGATACATCACGTAGAGAGCGTTAAACAAAGTATCAATAGAGATGAAGATAGCTTTTCGAAAGATGTGGCTGTTTTGATAGAACCTACCTTTTCGGTTATATCTGATCTAGGCTATAAGCTAGGCATAGATACAACTGGCGAAGTAAAGTATGAAAATACCGAGAATAGACACTTAGTGAATATATTGGTTAGATCTCACTTTTTAAAAGAGAGTGTTTTGGTTTTATATATGCTGTGCTATCTTCTAGAAAACAAAGAAAATGAAGCAAAAATAGAAGGCAAAGATATAGCTGAAGCACTTGATTATCTAAATGAATATATCCAGTCACTTAAATTTAAACTAAAATGCATAAGATCGAAGTTAAATTTGGATGTAAATATAGATGATATAAGTGATGCTTCTATGCTAGATACGCCTTTATATATCTTTTATGCTTATTTAAATCTCTTTTATGAATATGGCAAATTTAGTGATGAAAATTTTAAGCAAGATATGGTCGGGTATATAATAGAAAATTTAGGCAGCAACATAGATAAAAATAGCAATAAAGAGGCACATCTAGTAAAGATACTAGATATAGATGATCTAGATAAACTAGATGCGACAAAGATAGTAAGTGATACTAGAGCTGGCGACATAGATATGCTAGTGGCTATTTGTGCTTTGAATTTATTTGTATTTGAAAAAAAGATAGATGTAAATGAGCTTGGTAAATACTTCTCTTATAGCAAAAACATCTATAAAAATATAACGATACTACGAGATAATAGAGTAGATATAGCAGAGGCTAGCATCTTTGTAAAAGATAGAATAGATATGCTAAAGAGCATAATAAATCTAAAATATGCGGATCTAGTAAAGCTAAAAGAAAATGAAAATTTCTTGGCTAGCATAGACTCTAATGACATAAGCTCTAGCTATGAAGCCATAGTAATAGCTAATAATAAATCCGCTCAAAATAACGATGATGTAGCTTACAACAATAAAGTAGCAACCGATGATATAAAAGCTCTTATGAATGAGAGCGTGGGAAGTATCTTTTATAAAAACAACGATACCCTTAGTGTAAGTGCAGTGGATAAAAGTATAGTCGATGTTGAGGTATTAAAGGAGATATTTAAGCTAGATAGTAAAAATATGAATCAAAGAATATATCTAAACTCTGCCCTTTTGTCTAAAGCCAATGAAGAGGAGGATTATCCACTTTATTTTAAAGACGAAAAATATAATAGTGATGAGAATATACCTCTAAATTTTACTCATCAGCCAAGAGATGAGGATAAAGATATAGGAAGGCTAAATGTTGCTTATAGAAATTCTCAAGCAAATATATTAAATTATTCACTATTAAATAAGAGTCTAAATATTGATCTAAAACCAATGAGCAAAAAGACTAAAGAGGCTCTTTCAAATTTAAATCAAAGGCAAAATTTACAAAAAGATAATCAATCTAAAGAAATTTCATCTACTGCGACTTCATGCCCTGTCATAGAAGATGACACTATCATTTGCCCACACGGTGGTCATGTGATCTTAAAAAGTAGGGCAGGCAGGAGCATAAGATCAGATGATCAAGGTGTGATACTCGATGTTGATTTTATAAACTCGCCGATAGTAGGCTGCTCAGCTAGGACTCCATGCGTCATAGTAGCTTATGTACCAAGATCGGCACTTAGTTTAAAAAGTATGAATGATCACTACGCTGTAATGCAAGATCTAGTGCCAAACTGCCTAAGCAACACTGGATCTTCGCTAAGGTGCATAAAAAAAGAGAATAAACTAAAACTAGAGCATAGTTTAAGTAATCCTAGTATGCAAGATAGTAGCGAAATAATAAAAGATATAAATTTAAATAATGCCTACATAAGGCTTCATATAAAATCAGCCCTTAATCAAACAGATAATCTTGCTGTTTGTATATATAAGCTAAACGATGTGGAATATAAAAACCAAGAGGGATTTAAAGAAATGGAGCTAAATTTAGACGAAGGCTCTGATATAAAAGATAAGAAGCTAAAAGAGTATCTAAAGGCTCGGTTTAGAGATGATAAATTTAGTATCTCATCATTTAACTTCAAATACTCGCTTATGGATAAAAATTTTATTTTTATTACCCCTAAATATACTGAGCCTATCTATAAAGATATGACGCTTCCTAAGAGCGGAGTAGGATTTTTTCAGTTTGTAGATGATATGAGTGACGATAACAATCTTATCTATATTACGCCAAGTAAGGCAAAAACAGTATGTATAAAATTTGCTTGTGGGTTAGATAGTGAATATAGCGATGATATAAATATAATTAAAACAGTAGTGGTGGCATAACGATGAATGATATAAATATAACCTACTCTTGCGAAGAGAGTTTAAAAAAGATAAAAGAGTATATGGCTGATGCAAAGAGCGTAACGCTTTATACGTCTAGTTTAAACTATCTATCTTCATATTCTGGCAATATAATTGCGGAGATTGTATCAGATCTTATTTGTTGTAAAGGTAAAGATAAAGACATATCAATAATAACTGATTTTTATGTAGACAAAGAGAGCTTTAAAGATAGCAAACTAAATAGAGTAAGAGAGTTTAAATATAAAGGCATTCCAGTAAAAGTAGTTCATAAAAAAAGTGCTATTGATAAATTCTTTGAAAATTTAAGAGAAGGGCTTACTCCTTTACAAACAAAAATACATAATCAAGAGATATTGGATTTAGCTCAAGATGAGCATGATAGAGAGTTGCTAAAAGATGGTAATGAAGTAGAAGATAAACCATCAAGTTTTTATCATATGTTTGAGCTTATTGTTTCTAATTATAATGAGGCTAAAAATATTTTAAGAGATTGTTTAAATACTCTAAAAAATGATCTACTAAATGACGCTAAATCATTGATAGCTAGCGAAGGATTAGACGAGGGCAAATTTGAAAGAAGCATAAAAGAGTGTTTTGATGAGCTAGATAAAAATTTAAAAGAGCTAAGCTCGGAAAATGGAGAATTTATAATAAAACAAATAGCTCTTTTTATATTAAGTCTAGTCGATATAACCGATCCAAAGGCCATAATAAAAAAATCAAATCTTGGTTTTGTGGCTTATGAGCTTGGAAAGATGGCGTATGCAATTCATGAATATGATAGTAATAGGGCATTTTACGGTGTATCCTTACCAATACTAAGTTTTTTTACATCTAGGTTTGCTTCTGTCGTAAATACTTTAAATATAAGTTCAAACTGCAATGTCTTGGTGTTCAAAAGTAATAAAAATTCTAGATCTGGTTTTTTCTTGGACTTTACTCACTTAAATTTAGACTACCGCCCTTTTAAATATAGCATTAACGAAAAAGAGACAAACTATAATACAGATGAAGGATATAGTGTATATGGATATTTAGATGATGTATCTGTATTTGATTACTCCAAAGAGGTTTGCTCTTATGATGTGGTAAATAAAAATTTAGGCTTTGGCTCAAGTGACGATACTTTATTTAGTAGATTAAAAAATGAGATAAAAAGCACAAATGCAAATTTAAATTTTATCTGTGCTTCAAATTTTAACTCTATAAAGTTAGCTAATCTAATAGCAGATAAATCCGATAAAAATAATACCTCAGTAAATGATGAGATGAATAGTAAAGACTTCTCAAATTTAAATAAAAACTACATCGTTCTTTCAAACTCCCCTTTTAGATCAAGTGCAGGATTAAGAGAGGAAGTTATTAGCAAAAGTCTTGATCAAACTATAAAAGACGATATAAATAGATCAAAAAGTAGCAATCTGGTAAAACAAAAATTTAGTGACATAAAGACTCTAAATCCAGTAAAAGACTATAGCAAATATAGTATAGATATAGATCAAAACAATGATAAATCAACTCTTTTACTAAATTTATCTCCATTTGCAAGGATAGAAAAAAGCTATATAGATAATATTGAAGAGAATAGAAAAAAATATAGCGATATTCCTCGTAATGCTAATTCGAAGTATATAGATAATTACATGAAATATATCGAATTATTTGATATAAATATCTCTCATGTAAATGCTTATACAAAACAACCAAATGATATGGAGAAGATAAAAGAGAGTGAAAAAGAGTATATGGAAAAATCAACTATAGCATTTAAAGCAGTCTTTGATAGGGTTAATAAAAATGTTATTGACAGGATGAAATTTGAAGAGCATGACCACAATAAGACAGAAGAGGTAGAAGAATATAAGGAGTTAGAAGATATAGACTATTTAGTAAAGAAGGCGCTAGAAGATCAGCCAACTCCATACTACTCTCTTTTAGAAGTACTTTGCCTTGGCGTGGCTTACTTTATAATGACCAAAAGCTATTCAGGAGAGTTGTTAAACAAATCTATAAAAAACTCCCGTGAATATATAAAAGTAGGTGATGAAGAGATAAGTACTATAAATGTAAATTCTTTTGTAAAGTTAGGTGATAGTGATATAAGATTATTCTTTTACAAAGAAAGTGCTAAAAGTAGTGGATTAAGCAAAAATGAGTACCTATGTATAGAAGAGATTAGTGATTATATGGATGGTGCAGGAAATACTAAGAATGTATATAGCATAAAAGAACTTTTAGAAGAAAATGATAGTAGCGTAAATACAAATATAAAAGATCCTTTACAAAGTGATCTAATGAAGCTTCTAATAGAGCAAGCCAATGATATAGATGAAAGCTGCAAGAAAGATAAAACTTTGATAAAAGAAGTGATAGCTTCTAAGGATAAAGACGTCTTAAAAAAAGCCATAGACTTAGAATATAAGGCTTATCATAATGATAGAGATATGGATAAGGAGGTAAGCTCTTTACTTGTAAAAACAGCCATTGAAGGATTATTCCCAATAGCAGGCTTTGCAAGTGAAGATGGCATATCTAAAATTTATGAGATGCTTAGCTCTTTTATATTTGAAAGGGATGCAAAGAAATTAAAAGATGCCTTTTTAGACGAGCTTGGAGTATTAAATTTAATAAAGAAATTATTTAGTGCAAAAAAGACTAAACAAATAGATGAATATTTCTTGTATATCACAAGATTAAAAACTACAAATATAGTACTTCAAAGATCAAAGCTAAATTTAATTTTGCAAGCCCAAAATACCTCTATGCTTTATAGAACGATAGAACATTTTAAACTAAATATATCTTATAGCGAGATAACGACATATACTTTTATGAGATACACATATAGCTTTAATATAAGAGATGTAGAGCTTATGAAAAAAGAAATCAAAGACTATACTAAAACTCTTGGTAAAGACATAGGTATATCTATGATAACCGGTCTAATAGAACTTTATAAAACATCCTATGAAAAACTAGAAGAAAACTATAAAGAGATAATGCATGCAAGATATACATATAAATTTAATGAAGCTTACGCACTAAATAATATCTCACATAAACCTATGTCTATAAAAGAAGCTTATGATAAAAATAGTACAAATAGCTATTGCTACTATCCAGTAATGATCTATCAAAACTATATAAGTCTAAATTTAAATAGACTATTTCTAGGAGCTAATATAAGTAGTGGAGGATTAGACTATAACTCATTTATCTACTATGATATAAACAATAAACAAAGCAAACTCTCACATAACCTTGCTTCAAAACTAGCACTAAATAACCTTGGTGCTTATCTATGTTTAGATGAACTAAGAGGAGCTGGCAATGAAGTAGATGCAAACTACTTTAAATATGCAAGAAGCAGATATACAAACTCAGATGTAGAGATAAGAGAATTAAATTTAGATGTAAAAGAGGAGAAAGAAATTTATATGATATATAAAGGAAATACTCTACAAACAGAAAGCGACGAAGTTAAACACGCCATAGATGCTTATCAAGATGCGGTTGAAATAGTTAATGTATTTAAAAAAGGTATTTTTAACACTAGTGATAAAAATAGCCACTCTAACCTCTCAAGAGATCTAGTAGAGGCACTTGATACTATTGGCAACAATAACATAAAGGGGATATATGTGGGGTGTAAAAAGGCAAATACCGATAGTGATCGTACAATCCCTCCTCGCCTAGTAGGTCGTCTAGCCACCACCATAGTTATGGAAGATGGTCTTTACATAGGATAACAGATGAAAAAGATCATATTTATAACTTTAGCTATCTTAGCAATCGCAGTAGTAGCAGTAATAAGCAAAGGAAATTTACAAGATAAAGGAAATTTAATGGATAACACTAATACATATACGGTTATAGCTCCAAACGGAAAGGAGGTCTGGCTTGATAAAAATACAAATTTAATAGTAGCAAAGCCAGATAGTAAAATAGATGCTAAAAACAGGATCGCAAACAAAGAAGCTTCTGAGTTAGTTGTTCAAGCTCGCTCCATCCTAGACTCATCTCCATATAAAAACTATAAACCACTATACTATAACCCTAAACCAAACTCTTTAGGTCAAACAGACTATCTATCATTTAAACCTTGGCTAGATATTAGCTATAAATCAAGCTCAAATAAACTATCACCTTGGACTAAATCAGAAAAAGCTTACTATGAAAGCTTAAAAGATAAAAGAGATAGATATATCTATCTAGTAAAAAGAAGTAATCTAAAATGTACTATGATAGATATCCCTGAAGATGCAATAGCTAGAGTAGATAGCAAAGGCAAACTAACTAAACCTGAATATGCTGAAATTTATGATGAAGTAAATTCTAATAGAAAAACTCTAAAATCAGAACTATTTGCAGCAGAGTGGAATATATGTGCTGGAGTATTAGGAAATACAGCTGGATTTTCAAGGGGGGTTGGATTAGGTTATGCAGGATTTAAAGCAAGAGCATATCAATCAATGTTTCTATCAGCTCAGCTTGGTAAAAAAGAAGCTTTAGAGGGACTAGCAGACTTGTTTGAATACTCTACCTATCTAGTAGGTCTTAATAAAAATTTACAAATGGCTGAAGAATTTAGGAAACTAGCTAAAAATCCTCCACTAGATGAATATGGAATGATGCCTTACCTTGATGAGATAGTTGGAAGCTATTTCGTGATGGATTTTAATATAGGTGGGGTCGTTAATAATCCAGATGGCTCAATCCATAGGCATTTAAGAAAGCTCGTAGAAGATGAAGGAAAACTTCTAGACCCTAGAGACCTAGATGCAAACGAGACTACAAGGGAAGAATTTGAAAAATATTCAAAAAAAGTATTAGAAGATTATAAGGAAAAGTTTGACGAAGTCGGTTATCCAAACACATGGGATGATCGCGATTTATCTCTCTACATCGACTCCACCCTCCTAGAATCTAAGATAATGTCTCTAACTCCACCTGAGGGTTATCCTAATGCACCATACTATAACACACCAGAAGAGCTAACAAGACTATATGAGGCTGGTAAATTAGATAAAAAGCTAAATCCACTAACGCCAGTAATGTATAGAGAAAGTTTTCCTGAAGATCTTAGGCAAAAGATCCTAAGCTATGCTAAAGAGCATAATATAAAGGATTAGATAATAAATTTAATATCTATGGCTCCAAACAAACGGAGCCAAACATAAATATATTAAGCCACTACAATCAAAGACATAATCATCTCTATGATAACTGGCCTAATAGAACTTTATAAAACCTCATATGAAAAACTAGAAGAAAACTATAAAGAGATAATGTATGTA
>NZ_CABPVS010000003.1:203996-208486 GCF_902460845.1 Campylobacter concisus
CTTAAATCATTTACGAAAAAAGGATGTTACTATGGCAGATAACCTAATCCCACCAAAAGAACGCATAAATATAGTTTATAAAACTAAGACAAATGACCAAGAGGCTGATGTAGAGCTTCCATTAAAACTTATGGTAGTTGCAAATTTAACTGGTGAAAACCAAACTCCACTTGAAGATCGTGAAGTGATTTCTATCAATAAAATAAATTTTGATCAGGTTATGAAAAGCTTAGATATTCATACAAATTTCTCTGTAAAAAATAAGCTAAATTCTAACAATGAAGACTTAAATATTGACCTTGATTTTGAGAGCATCCATGATTTTAATCCAGATAATATTATAAATCAAATCCCTGAACTAAAAAAACTCTTACAGCTTAGAAAAGCTTTAGTTGCACTAAAAGGTCCTATGGGCAATATGCCTGATTTTAGAAAAGCGGTTTTAGAAGCTATAAAAGATGAAGATAGTAGAAAACAACTTCTTTTAGAGATTAAAGACGAACAAGATAAGGAATAAAAATGTCTGAAACTAAAGTTAAAACTCCTATCATTGAAAGCATAATGCAAAGGAGTAAATATTCAAAAGATGACGAGAGTTATAGTGTTGTAAAGCAAGGAGTTGCTGAGTTTATTTCAAACATAATAACAACAAATAATGCTGAAGATAAAATAAATAAGCTCGCACTTGATGAGATGATAGCTCACATTGATACCCTTTTATCTGCTCAAATGGATGAAATTTTACACAATAAATCTTTTCAAGAGCTAGAATCAACTTGGCGTGGAATTAGATTTTTGGTCGAGAGAACGAATTTTAATGAAAATGTAAAAATTGATCTTTTAGACGCCACAAAAGAAGAAATTTTAGATGATTTTGAAAACAACCTAGATATAACTCAAAGCACACTTTATAAACAAATTTATTCAGCCGAATATGGACAATTTGGTGGTGAACCAGTTGGTGCGATAGTGGCTGATTATGAGCTAGATAAATCAAATCAAGATATGACTTTTTTAAATAAAATGTCATCAATTGCTGCAATGAGCCATTCGCCACTTCTTACATCTCTTTCTGCTAAATTTTTCGGACTTGACAATTTTGGTGAGCTTGAAAATATAAAAGATCTAAAAAGCATGCTAGAAGGCCCACAATATACAAGATGGAGAACTTTTAGGGAAAATGAAGATGCAAAATACACAGGATGTATGGTAAATAGATTTCTTACAAGATCTCCTTATGTGCCAGAAGATAACCCTATAAAGAGCTTTAATTATAGAGAAACTGTAAATAATCACGATGATATGCTTTGGGGCAATGGAGCTTATGCGTTTGCTACAAGGCTTACAGATAGTTTTGCTGATTATAGATGGTGCGGCAATATCATTGGGCCAAAAGGTGGCGGTGCTGTAAAAGATCTTCCAACTTATACTTATGAAAATTATGGAAGCGTCCAAACAAAAATTCCAACCGAAGTTTTGATCACAGATAGAAGAGAATTTGAACTTTCAGAAAATGGATTTATCGCTCTTACTTTAAGAAGAGATAGCAATAACGCTGCATTTTTCTCAGCAAACTCTGCGTTAAAGCCTAAAATTTTCCCAAATACTCCAGAAGGTAAAGCTGCTGAGACAAATTTCAGACTCGGAACCCAACTACCTTATGTATTCTTAATCTCTCGTTTGGCTCATTATCTAAAAGTGCTTCAAAGAGAAGAGATAGGTACATGGAAAGAGCGTAGCGACGTTGAGCGCGGCTTAAATGAATGGCTAAGGCAATACATCTCGGATCAGGAAAACCCACCAGCAGATGTTAGAAGTAGAAGACCATTTAGAAGCGCAAAAGTAATTGTCAGTGATATAGCTGGCGAGCCTGGTTGGTATAAAATAGAGCTTTTGGCTAGACCTCACTTTAAATTTATGGGAGCAAATTTCGAGCTTTCTTTGGTCGGAAAACTAGACAAAGAGTAAGCTTACTATGTCGCTGATAGATAAAATTTTATATGAATTTAGTGATGAATCAAAGCTACGTCCATATTTTAAAGATCTAGACAGCGACATAAAAGATCACATTGATACCATTTTAAACTCTAGACTTGGTAACTACGGTCGATTAAATGATAGCATTATCGATCTTTGGTCTATGGGTGTTGAAATAAACGAGCTTGGTCATAAACTTGGCATGGCAATATATGAACTAATCAGCTCAAATGAGAATAGAATAGAAGTAACATCTATCGGATACGATGACTCACTAAAGCCTTGGCGTATCATCTTTAATATAAACTACAAGCATAAAAACGATAATTTCAAAGAGTATTTGCTAAAAGTTATTTTTAAAAACAATAGATATTGTGAGATTTTATAATGGATTATAATGAAAATAATCTAGCTTATTTTCAAAAAGAGATGGCATATCTTGATGAAACAAGAGCCCTTTTTATTAAAAATTTTCCAAAAGTAGCACCCTTTTTAGATACTAAAAGCAAAGATCCTGATGTTGAGAGCATAATAGAAAATATGGCTATTTTAACATCGAGGATCAGGCAAGAACTAGATGAAAATATCCCACTAATCGCTGAGTCTTTAGTAAATATATTAATGCCAAGCTATACAAATCCTTTTCCATCAGTTTGTATGCAAGAATTTACCTTAAGAGATGACTTCTCTGGGACAAAAGAATTTATACCAAAAGGAAGTATAGTTGAGTCAAAGCAGATCAATGGCATAACGTGTAAATTTCAAACAATCTTTGACATAAATTTGCTTCCCTTAAAGATAACAAAAGCTTTTATGTCAAACAATAAGAGTGATTATCTTCTAAATTTAAGTATAAGCGTTACAAAGAACGAGCTTAGCACTAAAGAACTTGATATAGACTTTTTAAATTTATATCTTGGAGATAATGTTTACTTCTCTTCTACGCTCTTAATGTGGCTAAAAAATTACTTGAAATTTATTACAATAAGTTTTGAAGATAGCGATCAAGAGATAAAGTTAAGCCCTGATAAACTTAGTTTAGATGAGTTTGACGAGCGTTTGATAAAGAGTGATGAGTTTGGATTTGAAGCATTTGAGCTTTTAAAAGAGCTATCATTTTTTCCTTCAAAGTTAAATTTTGTACGATTAAACGGTCTTAGTTTTCTTAAAAATTTTTCTACAAAAAGCTTTAATGTTAAATTCATATTTTCAAAAGATATGCCAAGTGGATATGTGCCAAGGCTAGAGTATTTCTCTCTTTTTGCTACGCCTGCAATAAATTTATTTGCAATGAGTGCCGAGCCTATTTTGAATAACAATAGGCGAAGCGAATATAGAATTTTTCTAGATCGCTCAAATATCGATGCTTACGAAATCGTTTCAATCAATAAGGTGGTCGCCCATAGTAGTAATAATGAAAAAAGGATATTAAAAAACTATAAAAGTTTTGAGAGATTTGAATTTTTAAATGATGAGCGAGCAAAAGATTATTATTTTGTCAGCAATAAAACAGATATAAAACTAAACTATTATAAAGAAATTTCCTTTTTTAAAAGCGACACTAAAGATCAAACCATTAGCATAGATACACTTTGTTGCAATGGTGATTTACCTTGCAAGCTAAAACTTGGCGAGATAGATAGAGTTTTGTCCCACCAAGGTGTAACAACTAAAAATTTAACCATTCCAACTAGTGTAAAGCGAGTAAAAATAGATGGAAATCTTCTTTGGAAACTAGTTAGTATCTTATCTTTTAGCTATCAAAGTATACTAGAGAAGGGCTCTTTTTTAGCACTTCTTAATACCTTTAGCACACCAGATGATGAGTTTTTTAAAAAAATTGCGAACTCGCTTTATGATATAAAAACAAAGCAAATTTATAGAGTTGATCAAGGCTTTGCAAAAAGAGGGTTGCTCTGCATATTTTATATAGATGAAAGTGAATTTGAGAGTATTGGAAATGTCTATGCTTTAGGTATAAATTTGGCTAAATTTTTATCAAAATTTGCTTCAATTAATTCATTTTGCGAGCTTAAAATAAAGTGTATAAAGAGCAAAATTTTGCTTAATTATGACTTTTTAAGTGGTACAAAAAAATTAATATGAACAAAGAACTAAATCAAGCTTCTTTTTTTAAATTAGTAAAGAACTGCCTAAAGCACCACGATAGAAGAGATATTTTTTTAAAAAATAGCCCAAGTTTTGCCTATCCGATTAATGAGCTTGAAAGCTTAAATAAAGAGGATGCAGTAAAAATTGTTGTAAATTTTATGGGTCTTTTGGGAAGTGGCTCGCATCTTACAAGCTATATTTTAGAAAAGATCTCAAAGAGTAGCGATAATAATTTTGAAAAATTTTTTGACTTTTTTGACAATTACTTGCTTTGGCTTTTCTTTGATAGCATTAGCCTAAAAAATTATGCAAGATCCTTTGAAAAAGAGCTTGACGATAAAATTTCAAAGATTTTATTGGATATATTAAACATAAACAATAAAAAATTAGCAAAAAAATTA
>NZ_CABPVS010000003.1:208929-210334 GCF_902460845.1 Campylobacter concisus
CCTTGGTACAAGGCTTAAAAGTAATAAAAATATGTCAAATTTTATAAAATTTAGGCTCTGCTCTTAAATTTTCAGATATAAAATCTAAAATATTTGTTATTATTACATTAAAGAAATATATTTATTTGTAAAAGGATGTGCATCAATGGCATTTATCGATTACCTAAGAAGATTTTTCGTCTTTTTTAGATTTAAACACAGCACCATTTTGGTAGCTTCTATTGCATTAAGCATCTTATTTTGGCTTTATGCTCCACTTATAGCTTTTAACGATGTATATAGCTTTGCTAGCATAAGTTCAAGAGTCACTATATTAATTGCATTTTGGGCAGTTATTTTGTTTTTTGTTTTAATCAAACCATTAATGCACTATTTAGCATCTCAAAAAGATGAAAAAAATAATAAGCTAAAAGAGATAAAAAAAGAGTCTATGGATAGTTTTGGTAAGGCAAAAAGAAATTTTATGCTTTCTTTGAAAGATGCCAAAACAACATGGAAAAAAGATATAAATTTTAAAAAATTACCTTTAATAATGATAATGGGTAATGAAGGTGCTGGAAAGAGCGCGTTTATAAACTATTCAAATATCGAATTTCCACTATCTGATAGTTTGGATACTTATAAAAAAATACACAAAAGTACAACAAACTTTAATCTTTATATTTCAAAATTTGGTGCACTTTTAGATACTGAGGGTATACATTTTGCACAAGAGAGCTTATATCAGCCAACAGCTACTGAAGAGCTTCCTGAAGATGATGTGGATAAAAATAGGGATTACTTGCTTAAAAAAAGTATCTGGAGTGAATTTTTACACTTTTTAAAACGAAATGATTTTAACGCTAGATTAAGTGGTGCGGTTTTAATAATAGATACTAAAAAATTCCTCGAAGGCACTCAAGAATATTTTGATGAATTAATTAGATATATGATAAAAAGGGTTAATGACTGCGAGAAACATCTAAATATTAAATTCCCTATTTATATTGTTTTTAGCAAACTTGACTTAATAGATGGTATGGGAGATTATTTTAGGCTTTTCAATGAAGATGTGGCAAATAAGGCTTTAGGAATAAACTTAGATTCAAATTTCTCAAAACAATCACTAGAAATTGAGCTAAAAAGCCTAAGCGAGTCACTACTTAAACATCTCATGAGTAAGAACTCGATTTCGCATTTATTGGAAGATAAAAAACGTTCATATCTCTTTTTAAAACAACTTGATAATTTTTTTGCTTTAGTGAAAGATTTTGTAACAAAGCTAAGCTCTCAAAATGCACTTAAAAATAGCTCAGCCATAAATGGAATTTATTTCGTCAGTGCTTATCAAGAAAATATACCTATAAACTACCTTACAAATACTATTTGCGATAGATATAACATCAAAAAACCACTTTTAAGAGCA
>NZ_CABPVS010000003.1:210406-218859 GCF_902460845.1 Campylobacter concisus
ACTTAAATAAATTTGGTGCTCAAAATATATTTACAAAATTTGTAAATTTTATTTTAGTAGCCATACTTTGTGCTGGAGTATATTTGGGTTCTAGTTTTATTCTAGATACCAAAAATATAAAAGAGCAAAATGCTATAAATAATGCAAATAAAATTTCTTCATACCTTGATGGTAAAAAATACAAGGATCTCTCTCCAACACAAAAGATTGAGCTTCTAAATTTACTAAAACAAAGTCTAAATGACTATCCAAGAATCTTCAGCGGTGATACTAAATTTGAGTATATAACACTAGATACTTCGTATAAAGGCTTCACTCCAGTTAAAGCACTTTACTATGATTTGAATGCTGATTTTTTCAAAAATACAGTTTTAACTGAAATGGAAAATATACTAAAAAATGAAAGCGATCCAGATAAGCTAATAAAAGCATTTTATATGTATGATTCACTCTTTGACAAAGATTACACAAATGTGGATTTATTTAAAATTTGGATTAGCACAAACTGGGATAAATTTGAAAAATATGGCGTTGCAAAAGATGAATTTTTAGCTCATATTGAGGCTATTTTAAAGGCAGAAAATTTAAATATAACCGTAGATACAGTTGCTCAAAGTATAGCGAATACGAGGCTATCACCTGTCCAAAGAGCACAAAGGCTCTACTATATACTTGAGTTCATATCATTCAAAGACGATAAATCTTTTTATGATATTAAAAAAGATGTTGAAAATTTATACACAGTAGTCCAAGAAAAAGAAGCATTTAAGCCATTTAATAAAATTTATACAAAAGAAAATTTAAGAGATTTCTTGTCAAAGCTTAGCTCAAACATAGATCAAACAGCTGGAATAGAGTCTTGGCTAATGGAGACAAATTCTTCTTTAAAAGATATTAACTCAAATGATAAGAAAGAGTTAAGTATTGCTGTAATAGAGCTTTACTTGCAAAATTATGCTGATAAGTGGAGCCAAATTTTAAGAGAAATAGAGCCAAATGAATTTACCACAAAAAAAGAGGTCATAGAAGAGCTTGACATCTTGTCAAAGAGAGAAAATCCTTTAAATTCTTTAATAAAATTAACTAATCAAAATACAAATTTAAATGATGAGAATTTACTAAAATATATCTATTCTCTAGGATTTGCTTCAAGTGAGATAAAACGTGTTTTCAGTGATTTTAGTGCTAAATTTACTAATTACCATACGTTAAATTCTAATGACTTGCTAGATATTATAAGCAATGATGTAACAAGCGTTTATAAAAAAGTTAGTGACTATAACTTCGAAATGCTTCAAAGTAACGATGATAAAATAGTTTATGCCATAAATGGCATAAAAAACGAAAACGACCCATTCATTGTCTTAAATAATGATGCTAAGAAGCTTCCAGATGAGTTAAATGAATATTATCAAAAGTTATCGACACTTGCATGGAAACAAGTAGAAAATGGTGCTTCGGCGCTTTTATCAACAGCATATAGAGATGATGTTTTTGATGATTTTGAAAGTCTTATCAAGCCATTTTATCCATTTAATGAACAATCTCCAAAGGCTGTTAGCATAGAAGAATTTAAAAGATTCTTTGGCAAAAACGGAACTTGGAATAGCTTTTATGATAGATATCTAAAACAAATCTTAAGTAAAACCGCTGATGGTTATAAAATAAGACCAAAATATGCAAAAGAGCTAAGATTTAGTAGGGATTTCCTTAAAAATATTGCCTATATAGACAGAATTTCAAATTTAATGCTTGATTCAAATGATGAGCTAAAATTAAATTATAATTTAAAAGCTGTCGACTTATCGGCAAATTTTAGTCATATAAATATTAGTTATTCTAATAACTCTTTGACTTATGATCATACAATCGCCTCAAATTTGATAGTTTCAAGTAAAAATTTTGATATATCAACACAGTTTAAATTCAATGCAGTTTCAAGCACTGGAAGTGAGAGAAAAGAGCTAAGTTTTGATGGAGAATGGGGCTGGTATAAGATATTAAAGGCTTCAAATTTTAGTAGCGTTGGCGTTAGTACGCTTAATTTTGATGGTAGAAGAGATTCGTATTTTGGCTTTGAAGTAACACCAAATGGAGGAGAGCTTTTAGAGCTTATGGATATCATACCAACGATAAATTTACCAAAGAAGATGCTTTATTAAGGATAAAATATGCAACAAATAGCAGCAGTTATACAAAATTACGATAAAGCGTCAAGCTTTTCAGCTCAATTTATCATTTTTGATGAAAATGGCGGTGATATAGGCTCATTAGACACTACAAAATTTTCTTGTAATGATATGAGCGATTCAATCGCACCCAAACACGCTCATGTTGGATTTGAAGAGGGGGTTTTCACAATTTGTGGCTATAAAGATTGTGAAATTTTTTATAGTGATTCATATTCAAAGCTTCCAGATGACTATGAGAGCGTCATAAATTTGGGTGATGTCTTTAGGATAGGGGAGTTAAAATTTATATTTATAGACCCTTCTAGGATTGATGAATATATAGGAAAAGCCCATAAGATAATAGAAAATACGAAAAATTTTGATAAGCTTGATGATAAACGTTTTGAGCCAGTTGGTAAAATTTCAAATGTTGATTTTAAAGAAGAGCCAAAGATAAACTCATTGATAAATGATAAAAAAGATATCACTTTAAATGAAAATGCGCACGATGCAGTTTTAAATTTAAATGAGATAGCTCAAAATTTTGATGAAGAAGAAAATGCAAATAATCAAAATATGCTAACTGCAAAAAGCATGGATGAGCTTTTGACAAAGATAGTTGAGAGTATAAAATTGCAACCAAATATGAGCCCTATAAGTGAGCAGACTAGGACTTTAAATACAAAAGATATGGAAACAATCATGAAAACTCTTCCTCTTAGTGACTCGACAGAACTAATAAATACTGTTTTGGTTAAGCTTATATGCAAAGAGCTATATAGCCAAATGTATGATATAGTCGAGAATAACTCATTTTTTAAATATCTTTCAGGAGCCGTACTAAAAAGCACTAAGGAAGATAAGGAAGCGTTTAATTATCTATTGCATAAAGCTCTTCAAAGCTATATGTTAAAAAAGTAATGTTTTTAATAAAACAGAAAGTAAATAAAAGATAGAATAATCCAAACTTTTTAATAGGAGTAAATATGTCACAACCAGTGTATATTAAAGTGAAAGGTTCTACACAAGGACTTATTTCAAGTGGTGCTTCAACAGAAGCTAGTATAGGTAATCGCTATCAGTCAGGTCACGAAGATGAGATCATGGCTCAAGAGGTTTCTCATATAGTAACAGTTCCAACTGATCCACAAAGTGGCCAACCATCAGGCCAAAGAGTCCATAAGCCATTTAGTTTTACTACATCACTAAATAAAGCTGTTCCACTTCTTTACAATGCTTTAACACAAGGTGAAAGACTTCCAGAGGTTGAGATCTATTGGTATAGAACATCAACTAGTGGTGGTGCGGAGCATTTCTTCACTACAAAACTAGAAGATGCAACTATAACAGATATTACTCTAGTAAGTCCAAATGCTCAAGACAAGCTAAACAGCGACAAAACAGAGCTTTTCAAAGTTTCAATGAACTATAGAAAGATAGTTTGGGAACACGTAGCTGCAGGCACAAGCGGAAGCGATGACTGGAGAGAAGCTACTAAAAAAGCTTAAAACCAACCTAGGGTTTACCCCTAGGGTTAATAAAATCATCTTCTAGCTAGAAGGACACAGATGAGCCCTTTTTATCTTTATCTTTTAAATTAACATGATATGTGAAATGCGATATGAAACACCTAGTTATAGTCATATTTCTCATAACATCTTTATATTCACACGAAGCAAATTGTTTAAATATGTTTACTGTGATCTTTGATAAAAATACGACCGATGAAAATACTGCTAAATGTATAGAATATTACATAGATGAGCTTGGGTGTGATGCTAATATAGTCCCAAGTTTCGCTAATGATGGCTCCAATTTACTAGATGCTGCTTATGAAAATAATAAGACTAAAACGTTCGACTTACTTTTGAATAAAGATATTACGCCAGATAAATGGCTAACTGCAATTATAGCAACAGAATTCCTAGTCTTTTTTAGAGAAAATAACGATGGCATAAAAGACAAAAAAGCAAGCCCTGAGCTATTAGAATTTATAAAAACACCAAAATATAAAGAATTCAAAGAGGAAAAATTTAAATTAATCAAAAAACTATTAGATCATGGGCAAGATCCTTATTATTATGGTTATTTGAGAATTGTATTAAAGATAGTAGGAGATGAAAAAGATCTAGATAATTTATTAAAGAATAGAACTCAAAAGGAATTAGCGCAATGAAGCAATTGGCAATAATTATATTTCTCATAACATCTTTGTATTCACACGAAGCAAACTGCACGGATATGTTTGGGCTCATTTTTAATAAAAATTTAAGTGACACTGAAACAGCTAAGTATATAAAATACTACATAGATGATCTCGGATGCGATGCTAATGCTAGCGTAAAATTAAATAATTTAACGATTAGATCGAATTTATTGGAATTTGCTTACGATGCAAATAAAACAAAAACTTTTGATACTCTTTTGTTAAAAGGAACATCAGCTAATGCTAGTTTAGCAACGTCCATAGGCATGAGCTTTGCATTTTTCTTTAGGGAAAATGGTGTCGGTATAGACAATAAAAAAGCTAGCCCTGAGCTACTTAAATTTATAAAAACTCAAAAATATAAAGAATTTAAAGACGATAAATTTAGGCTAATTAAAAAGCTTTTATTGCACGGACAAGACCCAAAAGACTATGAGGTTTTAAAGGTTATTTTGAAAATTATAAATGATGAAAAAGATTTAGAGAAATTATTAAATGGCGGAAATAAATAGTGGATTTCTTTAACGTGAATAAAAAAAAGCTAGATGTAAAAAGTAATAATTCAGAAATAAAGAATTACGAAAAGCAAGATACATTTACAAAATTTAGTGAAGTCATTGATGGCACTGGTAAGACTTTTGGTGTATTGGGTTGCAAAACATGTGAAGCAGTTGCTGAAGTAGCAAAAACTGGAATAGATAACCAAAAAGAAAAAATTTACAATGAATACAAAGAAGCAAAAAGAGGTGGAATAGAAGAAAGTGTAAAAACTATGCGTAATCTCACCGACACCGATATTGAAATGTTTGAAAAGGCATTACAACAAGAAGAAGAAAACGAAAAAAAGATTGAAAGAGCAACAAATGGACAAAAATTTAACATCGCCAACATCATCACTGACTAAGCCTGTCATGCTAGCATCCGGTAACTCAGTTGCAACAGATGGCTTTGTGGACTACGGCGTATCTAACGATACTTTCTCAACTCTTCAGATAGCAAACGAGTCAAACGATAAATTTATCGTTACACGTGCAGATATTTATGAAAATTTAGAAAGTATATTTAGCATAGAGTGCTTCGCCTACATAAATTTGGTTAAAAATCCGCTCTATGAAAATTTAGATAGCATATACAACGACAAAGGCCAGGCTGGTATATATAAGTATCTAGACAAAAGTATAAAGCTAAGCATCAAAAAGCCATCATCAACTAACAAAAGTATAATTCCTGGCAACAACACAAGCGATACTATGTACTTTAACGGTATCGTAAGTGACGTGGAGTATCTTGGCGTAGATGATGAGACTAGTACAAATATAGATAAAAAATACTTCTTTAAATTCAAGCTAACTTCGCCACTATATAGACTAAGCATAAATAGGGCAAATAGAATTTATACAGACCAGAGCATTTTAGAAGTAGTAAAAGATATTTTGGCTTTTAATAAGCAAAGGCTAACCAAAGAGCTGGACTTCTCAAATATCAAAAATAACTACAACAAAAGAGAATTTATAGCCCAGTACAATGAGAGCGACCTAGCCTTTATAACAAGACTTTGCCATGATAGCGGTATATATTTTTATGAAGATAATGAAAAAATTTATTTTCATGATACATTTATACTAGCTTATAGCAATCAAAATGAAAATTTTACTTCAAGTGATACAAGTAGTGGTAAGGAAGCTAGAAAAGTAAGCTTTAATGTAAATTTGAATAATAATCTAGCAACCGAACACATAAATAAAATAACAAAGAGCGAGACGCTAAAGGCAAATAGCTTTACGCACTCTTTTCAAAATACAGCTTATCCAAATATGTTAGAGAGTAAAAATGAAAAGATATTTGACGAGCAGGTAAATATCTATGATAAGCATATAAATTTAGATGAGTATTCATTTAGTGACACTAGCTTGCTTGAAGTTAGCACCTACCTTAAAAAACTAAGAAGCGATATGCTTTTAAAAGAATTTACCGCTAGCTCAAATGTATTCGCACTAAATTTAAATGACAATATCTCGGTAGCCATTGACGCTAGCAAGGGCGAATATGAGTTTAAAATAATAGCTTTAAAGCATACTTATATTGATGAGAGCGTTTTAGAAAATACCTTAAATTTAGGCGATAATGTTCCATTTAAAGATAAAAAATTTATAAGCTCATACACAAATGAGATAAGCATCATTCCAAGTAGTGTGAAATTTGTCCCAAGCTACAAGCAAAAGCCAAAAGCACCAGACATCACGCTAGGTCTTGTAGTTGGTCAAGATGGACTAAACAGCCAAAATAACACGATCCATACTGATAGCTATGGTAGGGTAAAGGTGAGATTAAATGCTTTTAGTACGCAAGAGATAATCGATAAAGACGATGCCATCAACGCAAGCTATCACAAGAGCGCTTATCTAAGAGTGATAACGCCTATTGCTAGCAATAGCTCAGGATTTTTTGCCATACCAAGGATCGGTGATGAGGTGATCATCTCGTTTTTACAAAATGACATAGATAACCCAGTAGTAAGCGGTAGCCTATATAATGCCTCAAATACGCCACTTGTAAATGTAGATAGTAACTATCACCAAACATCTCTTAGCTCAAAAACAATTGGTGCAAATGAGACCGGTATAAACGAGATCACTTTATCAAATTTAAAAAATAAAGAGCAAATTTATGTAAAAGCAGAAAAGGACTATGACGAGCTTGTAAATAATGACTTTTCTCAAACAATACTAAATGACAAAAGCTCACAAGTACATGGAAGTTATACTGAACGAGTAAAAAAAGCTCACATCCAGACGATAGATCTAGCAAAAAATGTAAATGTCGGAGGCGAGTATCTAACAACAGTTGGACTTTCAAAAGATACAGTAGTTGGTGTCTCAAATACGCTAAACGTAGCTGTTGATAACAATACAAGAGTAGGTCAAGATAGTCATGAATTTGTGGGACATGATAAATTTGTAGAAGTAAAATCAAATCTTAATACGACCATACATAACGATGAGATGAGAGAGGTAAAGGGTACAAAAGAGCAGAACATAGATGGTGGTTATAAGCTAAATTCACAAAAAGGTATAAATGAATTTAGTAACGAACATATTGTGCTTCAGGCAAATAGCTACATTGATGTAAATGCTAAGTCAAATTTCACAACAAAAACAGCTGCCCAGCACACGGAGATTGCTGATTCAAAATTTAGCAATATAGAGACGACTTATGAGGTAAATGCCAAGGATAAGATAATCCATCAAGTAGGTAGCACAAAAGTAACGATAGAAGGATCAAGCGTCGTGATAGAAGTAGCTGGCGTAAAGGCGATATTTGATAGTAGAGGGCTAAGAGTTATTGGTGGAGATATAAAGGCTTTATAAGATCATATTTAAAGACTTACTTTCTATTTTAGTAGGTCTTTAAATTTTTAAATAAAATCAATCTCTACTAAAACTAATGCTAAGAATTTTAAAAGCAAAGGCTAAATTTTAGGGCTATGATAAAAGATAGTCACACAAATATTTCACATGGTACAATATACAAACCCTTCTAAAATTTATATAATTCATTCAAAATTTCAAATAATATAACAATAAGGAGAATATGATGGCTAAAGAAGCCGGAGTAGTTAAAAGCGTAAACGGAGGAATAGCAAGAGCACTTAATGACTTAACAGGAGAGGTAAGACAATTAAGTGTAGGAGATATTGTATACCAAGGTGAAAAGATAGTTACAGAGGGTTCTAACTCTAAAGTAACAATAACTCAAACTGATGGTAAAGATATAACTTTAATAGGTAAAGATACTCTAACTCTAGATCAAGACTCTAACAATAACGAAACAGTAGCTGATATCTCAGCTTTACAACAAGCCATCTTAAAAGGAACAGATCTTAATGCTCTAGAAGAAACTGCTGCAGGTGGTCCACAAGCAGGTGGTAATGGTGGAGATGGCGTAAGCTTATCTTCTACTAGCTTTGCAGAAGGAGGCCACATTAGTAACATTAATGCTAATGTAGGAAGCATAGATGCTTTATCTCTAGCAGCAGGTGGAGATAATAGCTTTGGTGTAAGTGGAGGAAGTGCTGT
>NZ_CABPVS010000003.1:222592-258299 GCF_902460845.1 Campylobacter concisus
ATTGTTTAGCTAAGTTTTCTAGTTCAGAGTTACTTATCTTTTTATTTGCTTGATTAGCTGAGCAAGCTATTAAAAATATACTTGTTAGAAGTAGTAATATAAATGCGGTAAATTTCATAAATAAATTTTTAAAATAAATAATCAAAAATCTAAGAATTTTACATAATGAAGTCAAGGAGTTCATCTAAGGATTTTGTCCTTAGATGAAAGATTAAGATTTTTTGATCGCTCTAATAGGAATAACAAATATTGCTGCGATCACATAAAAAGCAATACAAAAAACAGCCGCCATCATAAATATCTCACCGATATCATAAAAGCTTGACTCAAGCCTAAATGTATCCACGTAATTTATCGCAAACCATAATGCTACGCCAAGAGCGATAGCAAAAACGAAAAATCCCCAAGAAAACAAGAAATTTAATATCTTAGTTCCCAATTTCTCTCCTTTTTAATTATTTTTCTAACTTAAAACCGCCACCAAAAGCTCTATAAACTTCGACTGCGCTATCGACCTCATCAAGCTTTGCTGAGACGTCTTGTAATTTTACCTGAAGCAAATTTCTCTCCGCATCAAGAAGCTCTAAATGTCCAATATAGCCAGCATCATATTGCTCTTTAGCGAGCGAGTAAATTCTTTGTTGGGATTTTAGCAAATTTTTCACTTGTTCCAAAGAAATTTTTGCATTTTGCCTTGAAACAAGCGCATCTCTTACTTCGCCAAGAGCCGATTTTACCGCTGCTTCATAATTAACAGCGGCAATTTGTTCATTTGTTTTAGCCACTGCAACATTATTTTTTGTCCTACCAAAATCAAAAATTTTCTGAGCTAAAGAGCCCCCTATGCTCCATGTATTGGCATTTCCAACAAAGATATTTTCAAAATCAATACTTGAAAAGCCAAAAAGTCCAGTCAGTGAAATGCTTGGAAAATACTCAGCCCTTGCAACACCAACAAGAGCATTTGTAGCTTTTAAATTAGCCAGTGCCCTTGCTACATCGCTTCTTCTTAGCAAAATTTCAGAGCTAATGCCAGCACTTATCTCGGGAGAAGTTGGTAAATTTTGTGAGCTAGTAACAGCTCCATTTAAAATTTCATTATTACTTTTACCAGTCAAGATAGTTAGTGAGGTAATAGCCTTTGACTTTGCATTTAATATAGAAGTAAGATTGGTCTTAGCGCTTTCTACTGCTGCCTTGCTTTGCAAATAAGTCATCTCATTTATACTTCCAAGATCAAGCTGTGTTTTGCGAAGCGCTAGTGTATCTTCATAAGTTTTTAGAGTCTCTCTTAGCACAGCTTCTTGCACATTTAATGAAACTAACGCAAAGTAGCTTTTTGCAACACTTGAGCTGATACTTAGTCTCGCGCTATTGTAGTCAAATTTGGTTGCATTTAGACTTTCTTCGGCTGCTGCTACATTATTTCTTACTCTACCCCAAAGATCAACCTCATAGTTTAATCCTAAATTTATATCTGATTTTCTATAACGAGTTTGTGGTTGCTTAGTATATGTTTCGCCACTACTTTTTGCTTTTTCGTAGCCTATATTTAAATTTATACCAGGAAGCAAATCTGCCTCAGCTACGCCAAGGCTTGCCTTTGCTTTCTCTAAATTTAAATAAGCAACACGTAAATTTGTATTTTTCTCAAGTGCATTTTCCACTAGAGAATTTAAATTTTCATCGTTAAATTCTCTCCACCAAAGATCCCTTATATCACTTGTCTCATAAGTGTAAGTAGATGTGAAATTTGTATCTACATTTGGCATATCTGGACGAAATGAGCAACCAGCCAAAAACGCCGCCGTTATAAGTATAAACGCCTTATTTTTCATCTTTTTTTGCTCCCTTTTTCCAGTATTTCTCATTTAAATTTTCAAGCAAATAGTAAAACATTGGCACAAAAAATATAGCTATCGTCGTAGAAGCGATCATACCACCAACCACGCCAGTTCCTAATGAGTGGCGAGATGCAGCGCCTGCGCCTGTGCTTATAACCATCGGGAAGACGCCTAGAGTAAATGCGATTGATGTCATTACTATAGGTCTAAAACGAAGTTTGGCTGCATTTATCGCTGAGTCAAATATGCTCTTACCACTATCACGCTCTTGCATTGCAAACTCTACGATCAAAATGGCATTTTTAGCCGCCAGACCGATGAGCAGCAAGAGTCCGATCTCAAAGTAGATGTCGTTTGTTAGGCCTCTTATCCAAACTGCTAGCAATGATCCAAATACCGCAAATGGCACGGCAGTAATGACCGCAAGCGGGATGAGCCATCTTTCGTACTGAGCTGCAAGGATCAAAAAGACAAAAATCATACCAAAGATAAAAGCAACCGTGCCCGTTCCTTGAGAATTTACCTCTTGATACGCCGTTCCCGCCCAGCTTATAGCGTAGTCGTCGCTGCTTAGCGTGTCATTTACGACCTCTTGGATCGCCCTTATCGCATCACCTGATGTATAGCCAGGTTTTGGATCGCCCATGATCTTAGCCGCTGGAAAGAGGTTAAATCTATCAACGATATCAGGTCCGATCGATCTTGTAAGCGTCGCTACTGAATTTAATGGCACCATCTCGCCCTCATTTGAGCGGACGAAAATCTTTCTTAAATCCTCAGGGTTGTTTCTAAAGTTGTCGCTCGCCCTTGCATATACGCGGTAAGACTTGCCTGCAAGGTTGAAGTCGTTTATGTAGTAAGAGCCAAAAGTAGCCGCTATCGTGCTAAAAATTTCACTCTCGCTTACGCCAAATAGCTTTGCTTTTTCTTTATCAACCGTTATCTTAAACTGGCGGTAGTTTGTCTCAAGCGTCGTTCTTACGCCAGTTAGCTCAGGTCTTGCGTTTGCTGCTGCAGTTACCTTTCTAGCGTCTGCTTCTATCTCGTTGTAGCTTTTGCCGCTCTTGTTTTGTAGATACATCTCAAAGCCGCCAGTCATTGATAGACCCATGATAGGTGGCACGTTTACGACGAAGGTCATTGAGTTTTTAGAGCCCCAAAGCATGCCGTTAAACTGACCTACCAAAGCATCTGCGCCGTCAGTTGCACCTTTTCTCTCGCTCCAGTCTTTTAGCTTGACAAAGCTAATGGCTGAGTTTTCTCTAAGTGAGCTAGCTAGCATATCATAGCCTGCAAAGCCCATGTTAAATTCAACATTTGGATTGCTCAAAATGGCGTTACTAATAGATTTTACCTCTTCTTTAGTCTTTAGCATATTTGTTGAAGGTGGAAGCGAGGTGATAACCATCAAAGCGCCCTTATCTTCTGAAGGCACAAGCCCTTTTGGCACCTTTTGAAATAAGCCATACGTTGCAAATCCCATTATGCCAATGACTATAAAGCTGATAATGACGTGTTTTAAAATTTTTGCCACGCCTGCTGTAAAGAGCCTAGTGCTAAAGTCAAAGAAGTCGTTAAATTTCTGAACTATCCAAAATGGTTTGTTCTCTTGCTTTTTAAGCATAACCGCACAAAGCGCTGGCGTAAGAGTAAGAGCGACAAAGCCTGAGATACAAACAGCAACGACAAGTGTTAGCGCAAACTGCTTTTGTATAACACCTACAAAGCCCTCCATAAATGAAACTGGCACGAAAACCGCGCAAAGCACGAGCACGATAGAGATGACCGGAGTTTGCACCTCCTCCATCGCCTTAAATGTCGCGTCTTTTACGCTTATCTCTTTATCTTCATGCAAAATTCTCTCGACGTTTTCTATAACGATGATCGCGTCATCCACGACGATACCGATGGCTAGGATCAGGGCAAAAAGTGTGATCAAATTTATACTAAAGCCCATTACATAAAGCCCACCAAATGTGCCTATGATAGAGACTGGCACAGCAAGCATTGGTATGATGGTAGCTCTAAAGCTCTTTAAGAAGAAGTACATTACGACAAGAACTAGCACCATCGCCTCGATAAAAGTTTTTATAACTTCGTCTATTGAGACGGTGATAAATTCAGTTGGATTGTAAGCTATGGTGTGCTCTAGGCCAACTGGGTAGGTTTTCTTTAGCTCTTCAAGCTTTGCAGCGACTGCTTCAGATGTCGCAAGTGCGTTTGCATCATTTTGTAAAAATAGCAAAAGCGGCACTGCTGGTTTGCCATTTAGCATAGCTTCAGATGCGTAGCTAGCAGCTCCAAGCTCGACTGTGGCGACCTCTTTTAGCTTAACAACTGTGCCATCTTCACTTTTTATCAAAATTTCACCAAACTGCTTTGGATCTTTAAAACGTCCTTCAGAAACTACAGAATAAACATAAGGATTTTCACCCTTTGATGGCTGCTCGCCGATCTTGCCAGCGGCGTATTGTGAGTTTTGAATTTTTACTTGAGAGATGACATCGCTTGGAGTTAGTTTAAACTGAGCAAGTCTATCTGGCTTTAGCCAAATTCTCATCGAGTGCTCTTTGTTGCCAATTAACACTGTGTCGCCGATACCATTTACTCTTTTGATCTCATCAGCGATGTTTAAATTTACATAGTTATATAGCTCAACTTGGTTCATATTTGGATTTGTAAAGCCAACTACTTGAAGGATCGAGCCACTTCTTTCGCGCACCGTTACGCCCATATTTTGTACTTCTTGAGGCAATCTTGAAAGGGCGGCTTGCACACGGTTATTTACATCGATCGTAGCTTGTTTTGACGATGAGCCGATCTTAAAATATACGCTTATATTCATAGTACCTGCTGAGCTTGAGGTACTTTGCATATAGAGCATATTCTCAACACCATTTATCTGATCTTCTATCGCACTTGCGACTGAGTCGGCGATAGTCTGCGCATCAGCACCGCTATATGTCGCACTTACAGAGACAGTAGGCGGAGTAAGACTTGGATACTCCTCTATTGGAAGCCCCTTGATACCCATAAAACCTGCTATAACTATGATGATAGATATAACAGTTGCAAATATCGGGCGGTTTATAAAAAATCTTGAAAACATCTATCTGCCTTTACTTGCTACTTGTAGCGTTTGCATCTTTGCCGTTTATAAATTCCGCACTTAGGTCTTTATCAGTTTCAACTGGTGCACCAACTCCGATTTTAAGGAAGTTATTAACGATTATCTTATCACCCTCTTCAAGGCCTTCGGTGACTGCTACCATATTTTTTGTTTGATATCCTATTTTTACATTTTTTTGGCTTACTTTGCCATCTTTTACAACCAAAACATAAGTGTTTGTAGCGCTTTGTTGAAGGGCAACTTGTGGGATGTTAAAGGCATTTTTTTGAACAAAGCCGCTCATCTTTATATGGCCAAACGCACCTGGTAAAATTTTACCTTCACTATTATCAAAGCTAGCCTTTGCCAAAACGCTGCCAGTCGCGGTATTTACGACATTATCTATAAATGTCACCTTGCCAGTAAAACCTTCATTGTTTAAATTTAAAACAGCCTCGCTATTTAGTTGCTGCCAAGCGCCACTATCTAAATTTGCTTTTCTGCTTAGATTATCCACATCAGCGATATAAAATTCTGCTTCAATAGGATTTATTTTTGTAAGTCTTACAAGCTTTGTTTGGTTTGCTATGACAAGCGAGCCAACATCTACTTGATTATCGCCCACTACGCCGTCAAATGGTGCTGTAATAGTCGTATATTCTAGATCGATTTTCGCATTTTTTAAATTTGCTTTTGCACTTACTAAATTCGCATTTGCAATGTCATAGGCTGCAACTGCTGCGTCATAGTCTTTTTGAGAGACTGCATTTTTCTTATAAAGGGCAGAAATTCTTTTAAACTCGGTCTCGGCATTTTTCAAATTTGCATTTGCTACGCCAACAGAGGCATCAAGTGAGTCGTAACTAGCTTGATATTTTTCTGGATCTATCAAAAATAACTTATCACCCGCTTTTACTTTACTTCCCGGCTTGAAAAACTGCTTTATGATAGTTCCGCCAACTTTTGGATAGATAATAACATCTTGACTACTTGTAACCGTTGCGGTGTAATCAAAACTAATAGGTATGTCTGTTTTTTGTGCAGTAAAAATATCCACATGAGATAGCGGCATCTGGCGACCTACTGCCGCTTTATTCTCTTTATTTTCAAAACAACCACTTAGAAATAAAACTGTAACCGAAAGCGCAAGAGCACTTTTAAAATTTGCCATAAAAACCTCTCTTAATTTTAAATTTTAATATCATATTTAGTTTTTGTAATAATTGTTACAAAAATTTAAAGTTCTCGATTCTATTAGAAAACAAATAAAAAGTCAATTTTATTTTTTACTAATTCCATTTAAAAACAACTCAACACACAAGCCAACATGCTTTTTACGCTCTTTTTCACTAAGCTTTGGTTCTTCATTTATCAAAAGCGAATCGTAGTAATAAGCTCCTATCACACTTTGTATAAAGTACTTTGTAGCAAATTTGGCTGAAAATTTTGAGTCAAGCTTGGCTTTTACTTCGTCTCTTTCAAAGAAATTTATAAGCACAAGATCGATCTTTTTTAAGATTTGATCCAAAAACGTCTTACCAAGTTTGCCACCATTTTTAGAACCCTCGCTCATCATTATCCTACCAAGAGAGATATGCCTTTTACTGCAAGTAATAGAAAATATTATGGTTGCAAATTTGGTTAAAAATTCCTCCAAGCTGTGGGAAATTTTAAGATCTATTTTCTCATCGATCTCTTTTATAAGGCTATCTATCTCTTGCTCAACGATCGCCTCAAAAAGCCCATCTTTGTTCTCAAAAAACGTGTAAATGCTAGAAAGTGATCCGCCACTTATTGCTACGATGTCACTTAAGCTTGTCTTTTCATATCCTTTTTCTAAAAATAGCTCAAGTGCTGTTTTTACGATAAGTTCATATCTTTTTTACCCTTTTCTGAGATCGCCATCTTACTTCCTATTAAATTTTTGCCATTTTATCATCTTTTAGGATAGATAAAAGTACTTTGCCTTTGCACGCTGATAGCTGGCTCGTCAGTGGCATAGGCTTTGATATTTATATGTTTTAAAAGATCTTTATCGCTTAAATTTTCATTTTTTGATTTTAGCGTGACGATTACTCGTTGCTTTGCACCAGCTTTTAATATAAATGGCTTATTTGGACGAGAAATTTCTATATTCTTATCATCTACTTCAAAGTAAAAGGCATGCTCTTTATTTTGTGTGTTTTGCACCAAAAATACGTAAGAATTTTCGACTTCATTTTCGCCTAAAATTTTATAAAGCTCACTTGTTCTATTTATGTTTAAAAGCATACTTTCTTTTTTGCCACTCATCAATACTCCAGCTGTCAAAACAATGCCCAAAATGACAAGATAAGCAACCGTTCTAAAGCGTAAAATTTTGACTCTTTTTTGCTCTTTTATAGAGCTTATGCTTCTCCACTCGATAAGTGAACTTTCATCAAAATGCTTCATCACTTTAGCGCAAGCATCGCTACACTCTAGACAATTTATACATTCAAGCTGCATACCTTTTCTTATATCAATGTGCGTTGGGCATATCCTCACGCACGCCTCGCAGCCAGTACACAGTGCGCTATCTTCTTTTGGCTTTTTAAATTTCTCTTGTCCATTATAGATTACGCCGCCTCTTTTTTGATTGTAAATAACTTGGATAGTGTCGTTATCAAACATCACTGATTGCACCCTAGCGTAAGGACAGACATAAATACAAAAATTTTCTTTTAAAATGATGACATCATAAACTAACCAAATAGCGATAACAAGCCAAAATACAAGCAAAACTCCATGTTCGCTTGGCTCTTTTAAATAAGCAAAAAAATCAAGCGGTGGCACAAAATACCATAAAAAATTTGCCGAAATGATAAGAGCTAAAACACACCAAATTCCAACTGCTAAAGCACGCTTTAAAATTTGTCCTTTTGGCTCATTTTGTTTATTTTGGATATTTTTTCTGATCTTTAAAATTTTAGTTTGCAAAAGGTCACGAAATATCGTTCTAAAAATAGTTTGCGGACAGCTCCAACCGCACCAAACGCGCCCTGCAAGTGTCGTTAGAAAAAATATGCTTAAGAACAAAATGATAAATAAAAATGGCAACAGATAAAGCTCTTGCATATCAAATTTTGTAAAAAAGAGATCAACTCTACTTTTATCAAAACTTAGCAAAAATAGCTGCGCATCATTTATCCTGATAAATGGCAAAACAAAGACAAATAGCGTAATACAGGCAAAAAAAATGTAACGCCTCTTGGCGTAGCTAAGATGAAAATCCTTTGACATAATAAGCCTTTTTTGAAATTTTATGATTATAAAGCTTATGGCATTAAAAGAGTTTTAAAAAAAAATAGTTAAAAGCTTAAATTTATGAAAATTAAACTATACTCACGGCTTATTTTAATCTGAAAGGTGGTGAGGACGTTGCCTGGTATTAAGGTACATCCTAACGAGTCATTTGACGAGGGTTACAGAAAGTTTAAAAAACAAACTGACCGTAACTTAGTAGTAACTGAAGCAAGAGCTAGACGCTTCTTTGAGCCTAAAACTGAGATCCGCAAGAAACAAAAAATTGCAGCTCGTAAGAAAATGCTTAAACGTCTTTATATGCTTAGACGCTACGAGTCAAGACTCTAAAACCAAGACAAAGAGGGCTTTGCTCTCTTTGTTTAACTCTTCTTTTAGCCTTATTTTTTTATAATCAAAGCAATTTTTTTATTTTATTTTAAACGGAAATTCGATGCAAAAGCTAGCTATAAACGAAGCTGCAGAAATTTTAGGCATAACAAAAGAAGCAGTCTATAATAGAATCCGCCGTGGTTCGATAAATACAGTCATTGAAAATGGCACAAAATTTGTCATCCTTGATGAGAAACCAAGTAGCGAAAAAGCTACAAAATCCGCTCCAAAAAGCACAAAAACTAAATCCCAAAATGATGAGTTTGTAAATTATTTGCTAAATGAGTTAAGCGAGCTAAAGAGCTTAAATTTAAACTTACAGGCTGATAAAGATAGGCTTTTTAAAGAAAAAGAGCAGATGCTAATCGAGCGAAAAAATGAAATTTTGCAAATTTATAAAGATAGAGATGAGAAGCTCATGCAGTTTCTAAATGCTATGCAAAGGCCGCTTTTAGCACAAAAAAATGACGATATGGCAAAGAATGAAGCGATAGAGGCCGAGATAGAAAATGAGTCAAAATGGATAAATTTAAGTGAATTTTTAAAGGAGCTAAATCTAAAGCCAAAGGCAACAAAAAAAGCCAGTGAAAAGATAATAAAAGCGATACACCACTCAAAATTTATAAAATTTAAACGAGGTGTGATACTTGTTAGAAGACATAAAAATTTAAAAGAGTTGATAGGAGAGATATGAAACACATTAAAAAGATAGCTACTTACGCTGCGGTAGGCGGATTTGGTGCGATCGTTATGGCTGGCCTTGCTGGTTGTGGCAGTGATAATGGCGGTGATGAAAACGCACTAAATGAGGTTGCGCAAAAAAACGGCGCTTTTGTCATCATCGAAGAGAGTGCACCTGGAGTTTATAAAATTTTAGAAGAGTATCCAAGCACCGAAACTAGAGTCGTGCTAAAAGACATAAATGGTACTGAGCGCGTGTTAAGCAAGGATGAGATCGATAAACTCCTAGCTCAAGCAAACGCAAATATTGACAATGGTACTTCAAATTTAACAAAAACGAGTGACACCCAGCTAAGTAGCGGTGGGCTAAGTCTTGGTGAGACGATACTTGCTTCAGCTGCTGGCGCAATACTTGGTAGCTGGATAGGTAGCAAGCTTTTTGGAAATCAAAATTTCCAAGCTACTCGTCAAAATTCTTACAAAAATCCAAGCGCATACACAAGAAGCGTTGATAGCTTTAATAAGCAAAAAGCGGCAAATTCTGCTGCAAGAAGCAGTGGCGGTAAGAGCGGATTTTTCGGTGGTGGCTCAAAGTCAGGCTCTGGCTCATCAAGCTTTGGAGGCTGAAAATGATAAATTTAAGAAAAATCACCCCATTAAACAACGAATTTATGGAGAAAATAGGCTTTGCATGGCACACAGATAACGACAATAGCTCGTATATCGCAGATGAGATCGTGCAGGTAAAAGCAAGTGAAGCGGATGCTTATTATGAGGCGGCAAATGAGCTATACGATATGTATGTAAATGCCGCTCAACATGTGATCGACAACAACCTTTTTCACGAGATAGGCATACCATTTAACCTTGTTGATATCATAAAAAATAGCTGGGAAAATGACGTTCATTGGCATCTTTATGGTAGATTTGATCTTGCAGGCGGGCTTGATGGCAAGCCGATAAAACTGATCGAATTTAACGCAGACACGCCAACGGCAGTCTTTGAGACGGCGATCATCCAGTGGGCGATGCTAAAACTAAATCATATGGATGAAGCTGAACAATTTAATAACCTTTACGAAGCTTTAAAACAAAATTTCAAGCGTCTAATTACTCTTGGCGACGATAATGTAAATTTTGAGGATGTTTACGAGGGTTGGGGGATACTCTTTAGCTCTATCGCTGGCAGTATCGAGGATGAGCAAACCGTGAAATTACTACAATACATCGCAAAAGAGGCCGGCTTTAAAACCGACTTTGCTTACGTTGACGAGGTTGTTTTTAACGATAATGAAGGTATTTTTAAAAATGATGAAAATTTCGAGTACTGGTTCAAGCTTGTCCCTTGGGAGAGCATAGCGATCGATGAGGGCGAGCTGGCTTTGATACTCTCAAACATTGTCAAAAATCAAAAAGCTATTATCATAAATCCAGCCTACACACTGCTTTTCCAAAGCAAAGGAATTTTAAAAATCCTTTGGGATCTTTATCCTAATCACCCGCTCTTGCTTGAAACCTCAAATGAGCCACTAAAAGGCAAAAAATATGTGAAAAAGCCGGTATTTGGCAGAGAAGGCGCAAACGTCTCGATATACGATGAAAACGGCGCACAAATAGCAAGCAGTGATGGCGAATACGACTCAAACAAAGCCATCTATCAAGAATTTTACGAGTTTAACCAAGATGAGAGGGGCGAGAGCTACCAAGCAGGCGTATTTTACGCTTATGAAGCGTGCGCACTTGGATATAGAAAAGGTGGCAAAATTTTAGATAACTACTCTAAATTTGTAGGACATTTTATTAAGGATTAAAGATGAAGATCGTTTGTTTAGACGCAGCAACGCTTGGAGAAAACGTAGATCTTAGTGTTTTTAAGAAATTTGGTGAGTTTATCAGCTACCAAAAGACTAAGAGCGATGAGGTTGTGCCTCGCCTAAAGGGCGTTGATATCGTCATCACAAACAAGGTCATCATCGACAAAGCCGTGATGGAGGCGACAAATTTAAAGCTCATTTGCATAAGCGCAACTGGCATGAATAATGTCGATCTAGAGCATGCAAAAGCTAAAAATATAGTCGTTAAAAACGTCGCTGGCTACTCAACCGCAAGCGTCGTGCAGCACACATTTGCCTTGCTTTTTGAGCTAACAAATCGCATCAAATTTTATGATCGCTACGTAAAAAGTGGCGAGTGGGTGAAGAGCGAAATTTTCACCTATCTTGGCGCAGATATCAGCGAGATCGCTGGCAAAGAGTTTGGCGTCATCGGACTTGGCGAGATAGGACGCGGCGTGGCGGCAGCGGCACGTGCATTTGGCGCAAACGTGAGCTACTACTCGACAAGCGGAGCAAATAAAAATAGCGAATTTGCGCAAAAAAACTTAGACGAGCTATTAAGAAGCAGCGACATCATCAGCATCCACGCACCACTAAATGAAAAGACTAGAAATTTACTAGGCGCAAACGAGATAAATTTATTAAAAGATGATGCGATAGTGCTAAATTTAGGACGTGGCGGCATAGTAGACGAAGTAGCGATGGCAAGAGCGATAGATGAGAGAAATTTACGCTTTGGTACGGACGTTTTGGAGAGCGAGCCAATGAGCAAAAATAGCCCATTTTTAAATGTAAAAAAGAAGTCAAATCTACTCATCACGCCGCACGTGGCATGGGGCAGCTTGGAGGCTAGAAAGACGCTCATCGCAAAGATCGTCACAAACATCGAAAATTTCATCAATGAGAGCAGATAATGGGCTATGATATAAGCTATCACGCCATTAGCGAAAATGAAATTTCAAAGTGGTATTTTGAAGCACTTGAGCTTACAAGGGCTGGTAAATTTGACAAGGTTTTAGCACTTGCTAGCAAGGCTGGCGTAGAGGAATTTTACGCCCAAAAGTACAAAGATACACTAAGTGCTGCATTGCAGTATAAAGACGATGAAATTTTTAACAAAACTCACGGCTTTTGTATCGCTGTTACGCAAGGATTTTTTAGAAAGTATTTCTACACTCGGGGTACAGCACTAAGCTCTTTGGCACAGCAAAATGAGAAATTTAAAAACTACATCAGCAACTGGCGAGAAATTTTACCAAGTGAGTTTTTGGATAAATTTAGCGGAGAAATTTATAATGAGATCACCGAAAACTACTGCTGTGGCGCTTATGTGAGTGCTAAAAACGTAGCTAAACTAAAGGCTGACTATGAAGCAGGTGGCGAGGTAAAAGATGCGATTGATGGCTTTTACGCTCAAAATTTACCTACATTTTTAGATGCTCTAAACTATGCATGCGAGCTAGAAACAGGCCTGCTTGAGGCCACTGAGGTCGTGGAGCCAAATCCACTTGATCTAAACAAATCAAGCTCATATTCAAATCTCTTTAACTGCGATCCAAATGGGGCTATCATCTACGCACAGACCGCAGTGCAGCAGGTTAGCGAGGCAGTAAAGCAAGAAGAGACTGGCAAAAAGTCGATTTTTGAGAAGATCAAAGGGCTATTTAAATAAATTTGAAAGGATAAAAATGGCAACTGAGCATAGTTTTGATATAAGTGCCGAGGTCGATATAATGGAGGTCAAAAACGCTCTTGAGACGGCAAAAAAAGAGATCGCGGCAAGATATGATTTTAAAGGGCTTGCAGCTGAAGTTGAGCTAAACGAAAAAGAGAAATTTATCACGCTTCTTAGCTCAAGCGACAACAAGATCGACGCACTAAAAGACATCGTGATCTCAAAGCTCATCAAGCGCAACATCCCACCAGTAGCGATCACAGAGACAAAAAGAGAGCCAGCGAGTGGCGGAAATTTAAAAGCGACGCTAAAACTAAACGACACACTTGATGGTGAAAACTCAAAAAAGATCACCAAAGCGATCAAAGACTCAAAGATCAAGGTGAGCGCGCAGATCAGGGGCGAAGAGATCAGAGTGACAAGTAAAAGCATAGATGACTTGCAAGAGTGCATAAAGCTGGTTAGAGGGTTAAATTTAGAACTTCCGATAAGCTTTAAAAACTTAAAATAACGGCTTCTCGTGAGTACCTTAAATGAGCTAGAAAAATTTTTACTCCGCAGGCTGTATGCCTAGCGCACGCTTATTTTTTCGTCGCAACATTTAAATCCATCTCACGACATTTTTGTTTAAATTTGAAGTTGGTAGGCTAAATTTTGAAATCATCACGTAACTTTTGGATTTAAAATTTTGCAAGATTCTAGGCTAAATTTGCGAAATTTCGCATAGTTTTTGTATTTAAAATTTGGCGTATTTGTGGGTGAAATTTCGCCTTATTGTTTTGTATTTAAATTTGATCTATCTAAAATTAAAAAAGGATAAAAAATGAGCTTTTTTAAGAAAATTCTCGGTAAACAAATAGATCTTGGCAAGCAAATGCCAATCTATTTTGTAAGTAGCGACGAAGACTATATGCAGCATGCGTTTGAGCAGGCCAGAGAGAGCTTTAGATATTTTTGGCGTGAGGTTTACTGGGAGCGCCGCAGGATCGTACCTATGCTTGATTATGCGATGGTAAAAATTTGCTTTTTAGATGTCGTAAATGGCGAAGAAGTCGGAGAACACATGTGGATAGACGATGTGGAATTTGACGGCGAAACGATATATGGCACACTCGTAAACGAGCCTGACGCCGTGCAAAACCTGAAAGTAGGCGATCAAATAAGCGCAAAGATAGACGAGATGAGTGACTGGCTCTTTTCGATAGATGGACGCGCATACGGCGGATTTAGCGTGCAGGCGATGCGCTCACGCATGCAAAAGAAAGAGCTAAAAGAGCACGATAAAGAGTGGGGGCTTGATTTTGGCGATTTTAACGATATTTTGGTAGTTTACGAGCAAAAAGAACACCCTGAAAATTTGATAGAGCATCCAATGAGCAAAAATACATATGAGCAAGTAAAGCAGTATATAAAAGAGCACCCAAATATGGTCACAGACGCTGATGAGTTTGGCTATACGCAGCTTCACAACGAGGCGATCGCAGGAAATTTAAATCTTGTAAATCTTTTACTAGAAAACGGCGCTGATAAAAATGCCCGCACAAAAAGTGACAAAACGGCAGCTGAATTTGCTGAGAATTTGGGCTGGAGCGAAATCGCGAAGGTGCTTAAATAGCAAGTTTTTATAAATTTTTAGGATTTAAATTTGAGTTATCAAGATATTTTAATGTTAAAGGAAAAATTATGGAACATAACGATACACAAAAAACAATAAATGAAATAAATTCCACAAATAGTAATGTAACCGAAAATAGTATGAGTAATAATAATGAAAAAGAATTACTACAAAAGTTTTTAAAAAATCTTTTAAGACTACATCCATTAATACTATCTAATATTAGTTTGATTGGCATGATCTATTATTTTGCATATTTTGGGTTTGAATTAAGATATTTTCCTGATTTGGGTGGATCTGATGTGGCATACGTTGGTGTATCATTCTTTTTTATAACAGCTTTCATTTCACTTTCTATTATTTTACCTTGCTTGGTTTATCCTGGTTACTATAAAAACTATAGGGGATGGTCACTTTTTGTTACAATTTCTCTGCTTCCTTTTATGACAATAGTTTGTATGGCGGCATTACAGAGTATCAACTTGAGTAAAATGTCGCTTATAGTATCATTTTTTATTTCTTTGGCCTACTTATCTATTATGATTTGTATCGATAAGAAAACACGGGCTCTCTCTTTGTGCTGTTTTATTATGGTAACAATTGCAGTCGTTATATTATTTTCGACGATTATGTATTTTTTTGGAATTTTTAATTCTAAAGTAGAATTCTTGCGTACAATGATTGGGTTTTTTATTATACCACCCCTCTATTTTAAAGGTTTGGAATATTTCTGTAAAAAAAAAGATTATATAGCCCCTATAATGGCCATATCAATTATGATAATAGTATTTTTATCTTGGTGTTTTTTAGGTTCAATCGCGAATAGGCTTGGGATGACAAATGTAGAATATAAATATTTATCTATTGAAAAAAGTGCATTAGGGGCTTTGCCAAAAGGAATTTGCGAAAAAATAGAAAAAGATTCAATAAAAACTTATTATGATGCAAACGATATAAGTAATGTTGTAATGCTTTATAACATCAAAGCATTATCAACTCTTGGTAAATTTTATTATTTAGAAGCAATAGGTTGTGAAAATAATGAGAAAATAAGATTTGAGCTTGACTCGAGCAAAATCATCTCAAGGGCCAAGAAGTAAGATATTAAATTTATCACTTAAGGTGATTATTAAAAACTAAGCCAAATACTAAAAATGGTGTGTTTTTATAAGCAAAAGCCTTAAGTGAGTTTCATCTTTTACTAAATTTTTATACCTATGCAAGGCTAAATTTATTAAAAGTTAGCTATCCTAACACATAAATTTAAAACCAAACTTATTTAAGGCGATTAGTTATGATCTTTAAAAATATTGTCGAGAATTTTGCCGTAAATTACGCTCATAATTCTATTCAAAGATCACTATACAACGAATTTAATATAGACATTTTAACCACAACCTATACCAAAACTCCCAAAAAAGACAAAAAGTATATGCTCTACGCGCATGTACCATTTTGTCACACATTCTGTCCATATTGCTCGTTTCATAAGTATCATTATGAGCAAGAGCTTGCAAAAGTTTACTTTGAAAATTTACGTGAAGAGATGAGGCAGGTTAAAGAGGCTGGATTTGACTTTGATTCACTTTATGTTGGCGGTGGCACGACGCTTATAAATGAACCTGAGCTTGAGAAAACGCTTAAGCTTGCAAAAGAGCTTTTTAGTATAGATGAAATTTCAGCGGAAAGCGATCCAAATCACATCTCACCCGAAAGTTTAGCCAGATTTGATGGATTAATTGATCGCTTAAGCGTTGGCGTACAAAGCTTTGATGATGAAACGTTAAAAAGAGTTGGCAGATACGAAAAATTTGGCTCAGCCAAGGAGATAAAAAGAAAACTTGAGCTCGCTCTTGGAAAGATCCCAGTCATTAGCCTGGATCTCATCTTTAACCTGCCAAATCAAACAAAAGAGCAGCTCATAAACGACATAAATACCGCAAAATCGATCTCTCCGCAGCAGATCACCTTCTATCCACTTATGAAATCAGAGCTAACAAGAGAGAATATAGCTCGCTCGCTCGGCGTTTCAAACATAGATAATGAGCGTGAATTTTATGAGATAATCACTGAAGAATTTAGCAAAAGTAACTACAAACAAAGCAATGCTTGGGCATTTTCAAATGAAAAAAGTGCTGACCTTCGTGACGAATATGTTGGCTCAAATTTAGAGTATCTTGGCGTTGGTAGCGGAGCATTTAGCTTTCTTAATGGCGAGCTTGTAATAAATGCGTTTAATCTACTTGAATACGGTAAAAGGATAAAAAATAGGCAAAGCCCAGTAATTGCTAAATGTGGTTTTAGCAAGAAAGAGAGACTTAAATACACATTTTTAACAAGGCTTTTTGATGGCGGAGTTGATATTAAAAGATATAACGATGAAAATAGCACAAACATTAACAAAGCCTTATTTATGGAGCTTAGCTTGCTTAAGCTTGTAAATGCGGTATATGAAGAAAATGGCATTATCAAGCCGACATTTTTTGGCAAATATATCTGCATCGTGCTTATGCGTGATTTTTACGCTGGTATGGACAAAGTGCGTGCTATATTTAAAGACGACGCTAAGATAAAACGAAGTAAGGTGCTTCGTATAATGAGCGAAAATACTGAACAAAAGTATGAGCCAAATATCATTCAGCCACGAGCTGCGATGTAATGCTTGCAAATTTAATTAAAAAAAACATCTACCAAATTTCTAAAATAGTGTTATTAACACTTGTATTTAGCGGGCTTGGTGTCTGGACCCTTTCATTTATAAATAATGAGCTTGTAAGCTTAAAGGAATTTGATCCGATTCTTGCAATTAAATTTATAGCAGTCTTACTTTTATTTTTTATAAGCGCCATCGCCGCAAATATATCGCTTACAAATTTTGGACATAAATTTATCTACGAGCTAAGATATCAAAGTGTAAAGCAAATTTTAGATACGCCAAATAGCGTGATAAACGAGATCGGCAAGGCAAAGATCATAGCTAGTCTAAACAATGACATAAAAACGATCACATTTGCCTTTATGAGCGCTACTGGCTTTATACAAAGCCTAGTTTTTATCGTCTGCGCTAGCATCTACCTTTGTGTAATCGCTCCAAAAATTTTTATCTTTTTGTCCATTTGGATCGGTGCGACTCTTTTTATAAATACGCTTTTTATGAAAAAAATTCATCTTTATTTTAAGCATTCTAGAGTTCAAGATGATGCATTGCAAAAGCACTACGACGATATCGTAGAGGGACATAGAGAGCTTAGTTTAAATAGAGCAAGGGCAAGTGTCTGCTTTGATGAGTTAAATTTTACAGGCGATAAAAAACGCCAAAATATGGTAAAGGCCGATATTTATCACGCATTAAGTGATAATTTTACAAACATTATGCTGCTTGGCTCAGTTGGACTTTGTGTATTTTTGTGCGTAGCATTTGACTGGGCGAGCCTGCAAACGGCACTAAGCATTAGCCTAACGATACTATTTTTAAGAGGCTCCTTTATGAGTATGGTTGGCTCCATACCAGCTGCACTTAGTGCTAAAGTGAGCTTAGAAAAGATCATGAGCTTAAATTTAAATAAATTTCAGGAAGGCTTTAAATTTGACGATAGCCTAAGTGACGAGTGGCGAAGCATTAGGCTAAAGGATATAAATTTCAACTACACTCACGGCAAATTTAGCCTAAAAGATGTAAATTTAGAGATCAAACGCGGTGAGATAACGTTTATCATCGGTAAAAATGGCAGTGGCAAAAGCACTCTTATAAATTTACTTTGCGGGCTAATACGCCCAAGTAGTGGCGAGATTTACCTTGATAGCACAAAAATAGATGAAAGAAATTTACAAAGTTATCAGGCAAAGATTAGCGCTATTTTTGCTGATTTTTATCTATTTTCGCAAACGCTTTCTCATAATGGCTTTGCTAGCCAAAGTGAAATAGACGAGCTTTTAGTCTTACTTGAGATCGATAAAAAAGTAAGTATCATAGATAATAAGCTTAGTACCACGCAACTCTCAACCGGTCAGCGAAAGCGTCTAAGCCTACTAATAGCCATATTAGAGCACCGCTCTATCCTTATCCTAGATGAATGGGCAGCCGATCAAGATCCGCTCTTTAAACGAAAATTTTACAAAGAAATTTTGCCGTTTTTACAAAGTAAGGGCATCAGCATAATCGCTGTTAGCCACGATGATAGCTACTTTGATGTAGCAACTAGGATCATCTTGGTAAAAGATGGCTTTGTGCGTGAGCTTGATGAGAGCGAGCGAATAAGTGCTGCAAAAGATGCAGTTGAGAAGATAAAATAGGAGTAATTTTTACACAAAAGCACAATACTCACCCTGCTCTTAAGCCGTTTCAAGCTCAAATAAATTTAAATTTAGTAGAATCTTAAAAATTAAAAAAGGCAAAGTATGCCACATTCAGAGCTTGAAAGCACCTATTTTGGTGCATTTATCATACTTTTACTAGCGACTTGTTCATTTTGTTTAATAACATTCTTATCTTCAAAAATAAGTAAAAAATTAGCCAACCGCAATACCCAGCGTCTAAAACTTGGCTTTTATGAGTGTGGTCCAACCACCGTAAAACAGCCAAATAAGATAAATATCCACTACTTTTTTTATGGAATTTTATTTATTTTGTTTGATGTTGAGGTCATTTTTATGTATCCGTGGGCGGTGGATTTTAGGCTACTTGGAATTTTTGGACTAATCGAAATGTTGCTTTTTGTGGCGATTTTACTTATCGGCTTTGCTTATGCTTGGCAAAAAGGAGTCTTTAAATGGCAAAGCATCAGATAAACTACGCTGCAAATGGCGGCTTGCCAGTAGTTTTAACAACCGTTGATAAGCTAGTTCAGTGGGGCAGGAGCAACTCGCTTTGGGCACTTAGCTACGGGCTTGCTTGCTGTGCGATAGAGATGATGGCAAGTGGCGCTAGTAGGTATGACTTTGATAGATTTGGCACTATATTTCGCGCCAGTCCAAGACACTCAGAGGTGATGATCATAGCTGGTACGCTAACTAAAAAACACGCTGAGTTTACAAGGCGTCTTTATGATCAGATGCCTGAGCCAAAATGGGTCATCTCGATGGGTAGCTGCGCAAACACTGGCGGCATGTTTAACACCTATTCAACCGTTCAAGGTATCGATAGAATAATACCAGTTGATATCTATATCCCAGGCTGTGCCCCGCGTCCAGAGACGCTTCAATACGCACTTATGATGCTTCAAAAAAAGATAAGAAAACAAAGTGCATTTAGGGCGCAAAAGCCAAGAAAGCTCGAGATATGAGAGAGTATAAGCTAAAGAATGATCTGCAAAAAAAGCAGTATTACAAAGAGAAATTTTACATAGAAAAGCAGACGCCAAAAGATGAGGCAAGAGGTTCTAAATTTGATGAGGAACTAGCCATCTTAGAGCAAAACGGAGTAGAAATTTTATCTAACTATGTGGAG
The DNA here is from genome assembly GCF_902460845.1 of Campylobacter concisus. Taxonomy (NCBI): domain Bacteria; kingdom Pseudomonadati; phylum Campylobacterota; class Epsilonproteobacteria; order Campylobacterales; family Campylobacteraceae; genus Campylobacter; species Campylobacter concisus. Next base: position 242,452 of record NZ_CABPVS010000003.1, read on the forward strand.
TTTGATCAGCTTATACTTTATATAAATTCTAGTGAAAATTTTAAAGCGCTTGAGAGACTAAAAAGCTTTGGCTACGAGCAACTTAGCGAGCTTGCAGCACTTGATTTTACAAGTCAAAAAGGTGGATATGAGGTTTTTTATCAGCTTCTTAGCGTTAGTAAAAATAGACGCACTCGTGTAAAATGCTTTGTAAAAAAGGATGAAATGCTAAAAAGCGTTTGCGAGCTTTATAAAAGCGCAAACTGGGCTGAGCGCGAGATGTATGATCTAAGCGGCGTTTTGATAAAAGATCATCCAAATTTAAAGCGCCTCATCATGCCTGATGACTGGCACTCACACCCACTCTTAAAGAGCTATCCGCTAGTGGGCGACGAGGCTGCTAAATGGTACGAGGTGGATAAAATTTTTGGCGCTGAGTTTAGAGAGCAGATCGGCGAAGAGAACCGCAACCCAGCATTCGTTGACGAGAAAGACACCTTTGGATTTTCAAGGGTGTTTAGCGAAGAGTACGAGTATCAAGAAGAAGGTGGCGTAAAATTTGTCAAAAAGGCTAAATTTAACGAGAGCCAGATAGTAAAGGAAAGACCTTGAGCCAGTCACCAAACCGCTTAAAACCATTTTTTGAAAATTTAGAATTTGAGCAAAATGACGGCAAGATGATACTAAATTTTGGCCCTCAGCACCCAAGCGCTCATGGTCAGCTAAAGCTCGTGCTTGAGCTTGATGGCGAAAAGGTCGTGCGTGCCATGCCAGAGGTTGGCTTCATGCACCGAGGCGTTGAAAAGATGGCTGAAAATATGACTTATCAGGAATTTATCCCAGTGACTGATAGGGTTGACTACATCGCATCGAGTGCGAATAACTACGCGTTTTGCGCGGCCGTGGAGAAGCTTTGCGCTATCGAAGTGCCTCGCCGTGCACAGATCATTAGAGTGATGCTTTTAGAGCTAAACCGCATCAGCTCGCACCTTTTATTTTTAGCCACGCATGCCCTTGATGTGGGGGCAATGAGCGTCTTTTTGTACGCATTTAGAGAGCGCGAATACGTCCTTGATCTCATAGAAAAATACTGCGGCGCAAGGCTAACTCATAGCTCAATAAGGATCGGTGGCGTGCCGCTTGATCTGCCTGATGGCTGGTGCGAGGAGCTGCTTAAATTTTGTGAAAAATTTCCAAGCGACATCATGCTTTATGAAGATCTGCTAAGTGAAAATAGAATTTGGCAAGCAAGACTTGTTGGTGTAGGCGTAATTAGCAAAGAACTAGCCCTTAGTAGCGGCTGCTCTGGCGTCATGCTAAGAGCAAGTGGTGTGGCGCGCGATATAAGAAAAGAAGAGCCTTATCTCATCTATGACGAGCTAGACTTTGACGTGCCTTATGCGACACACGGCGACTGCTACGCAAGGTATCTGCTTTACATGAAAGAGATGCGTGAGTGTGTGAAAATTTTAAAGCAGTGTGTTAGCAAGTATCAGACAAGCAGCCCCGCTATCATCGCCGACGCGCCAGATTACGTGAGCGCTTCAAAAGAGCAGATAATGAGCCAAAACTACTCACTAATGCAGCATTTTGTGCTGATAACTCAGGGGCTAAAGCCTCCAAAAGGTGAAATTTACTTCGCTAGTGAGTCACCAAAGGGAGAGCTTGGAATTTATATAAACTCAGATGGCAGCGCAAGCCCATATCGCCTAAAAATTCGCACACCAAGCTTTTGGCACTGTGCTATTTATGAAGATTTATTGGTTGGCCAGTACGTTGCTGATGTCGCTACGATAGTTGGTAGCACAAATATCATCTTAGGTGAGGTCGATAGATGAGAAGGGTCGATCTTAGGCACTTAAAGAGTGAGTTTTTGAGCGCTCTTGGACAGCAGATAAAGGCTAGCGAGGCTGGCGAAGTGATTATATTTTTATTTGAGATAGGCGATTTTAGTGGTGTGACAAAGGCTGTAAATTTAGCCTATAATCTAAACTGCGAAGTGATGAACTCGCTTAAATTTAACCAAGTTGATTGGGTATTAACCATAAAAAAGGGCAAGATATGAAATTTAATGATTTAATAGCAGGTAAAAGCTTAAGCATTGCAAATTTACTAAGCTTGAGCGATAAAAATTTAGCAAAAAAGATAAAAGAGCATGAGTTTAAATACATCTCTTGCATCGAAGATAGCGAGCTTGGCGGCGAAAATTTAATCCGCTGCGAAATAGGCTCAATAAGCTACGTCTTAGCTCTTCTTTGCAAATACGCAAATTTATCTTGCGATGAGTTTTTTAGCGAGCTTGATGATGGGCTGATAAGTGGCGAGTGCAATGTTGGTGAAGAGGAATTTGAAGAGCTAGGCGAGTGGATAAAGGACGTTAAAAACATCGTTATTGATGATTCATTTTTTACTCATCCAGATAAAGATGCGATCTTTTGGCTACTTGAAATTTTAGGCAAAAATGTCGTTTTGGCTGGTGGTTGCAGGAAAGAATTTAACGATTATCACAAAATAGACGAGCTAAAAGAGCTTGAAAATTTTGACGGAGCGGTCGTTTATCTAAACAAAAACGCAAGCGATGAGATCGTGGGCGGCGTGCAGTTTGGCATCGTAGCAAAGGCAAAAGATGGTGATATTTTACAAATAAAAGCAAAAGACTTTAGCGTGGAGGCTAAATTTAGTCTGGATCCATCGCTAAAAGGCACGGTTGCCCTGCTTGGCGCAAAAGAATTTGATGGATACGCATTTAAGCAAGTAGTAGTTAGTAAATGAAAATAAGCATAAATGATCAAATTTTAGAAGCAGATGAAGGCGAGAGCATCTTAAATATCGCAAGAGCAAATGGAATTTATATCCCAGCTCTTTGCTATCTTAGCGGCTGCTCACCAACTCTTGCTTGTAGGCTCTGCATGGTCGAGGCAAACGGCAAAGTAGTTTATAGCTGTAATGCCAAAGCAAAAGAGGATATGCAAATTTATACAAACACGTCAGAAATCGCTACCGAGCGAAATGCGATCATGCAGACTTATTGCGTAAATCATCCGATTCAATGTGGCGTTTGTGACAAAAGCGGCGAATGTGAACTACAAAATTTAACCACACATCTAAAGGTAAATGAACAAAAATTTGCCATCGCTGACACGCACAAACCACATAAAAAATGGGGGCTAATCAACTACGATCCAGCTCTTTGCATAGTCTGCGAAAGATGTGTCACTGTTTGTAAGGACAGGATCGGTGAGAGTGCACTAAAGACCGTACCAAGGGGCGTTGAGGTGCCAAAAGAGCTAAAAGAGAGTATGCCAAAAGATGCCTACGCAGTTTTTAGTAAGATGCAAAAAAGCTTAATAGGTCCAAGCGTGGGCGAGAGTCTTGACTGCTCATTTTGTGGCGAGTGTATCAGCGTTTGCCCTGTTGGCGCACTTGTTAGCTCAAATTTCCAGTATAGCTCAAACATCTGGGAGCTAAACCCTATCCCAGCAGCAAATCCACATCAAAGCGATTGCGAGCTAATTTACTATGACGTAAAAGAAAAGAGCACTAGCGATAGAAGTAAGCAAATTTACCGTGTTAGCAATGATTTTACATTTGGCGAAATAAGTGGAGCAGCTAGGTTTGGCTATGACTTTCACAACGAGCTTGCCTGTAAAAATGAAGAGAAATTTGAAGAAATTGTTTTAAATATTAAAAATGGCGCGATCAAAAATATAAAATTTAATAGCTTCATCACAAACGAAGAGGCCCTTATTTTAGAGCGTTTAAGAGAGAGATTTGATCTAAATTTAATAAACAACGAAGCGCTAAATTATCAAAAATTTTTAAATAAATTTAGCGAATTTAGCGGGCTTAGCTCATATAACGCAGACTATGAAGATATTAAAAATAGCGATTTTATCATCACTGCTGGCAGTTTCTTAAGACACGAAAGCCCAGTGACAAGCTTTAAGTTAAATAATGCTTTAAAAATGAATAAAGCAGCTGGAATTTACTTTCATCACATAACCGATGAGGTCGTTAAAAAATATTCTAAAAATTTTATCTATGTAGCGCATGAAGCTGGAAAATTAGAGCAAATTTTACTTTTTATACTTAAAAACTGGGGTAAAAATTTACCTAGCGCACTTACATCAAAACTTGAAAATTTTGATGAAAATTTTGACATAGATGTACCAGCTTTAAGCGAGGGCAAAAGCAAATTTATGCTCATTTTAGGAAGCGATTTTTACACAGATGAAAATGCAAATTTACTAGCAGCTCTTACTGGAGTGATCACAAGGGCTACGCCGTTTCGTGTGATGCTAATACCACCACGCACAAACTCACTTGGCGTTGCTAAAATTTGCACTCTTGCAAGCGAGAAAAAGCCTGGCAAGACGCTTGGCTATAACGAAAATGGTGATTATAAATTTAGCATTTTTGAAGGTGACATCGATGCTAGCGCGCTAAATCAGCAAGAAGGAACATTTACAAGCATAAATAACGCCCTAGTGCCAACAAATGTGACGATACCGCACAAAGGTTATTTTCTAAACGATATCGCAAACGCGCTTGGACTAATGGCTAAAAATACGATTGATTACACGCCAAATTTACCAAAAAAAAAGGGTTACAAAGGCATTAAATTTGATGATTTAGAAAATTTTTACGCAAACGACGGCACAAGCCACAGAGGCTATAAACTAGAAATTTCAAATTTCACACCAAATGATGATATAGAGCCGCTTTTAAAAGATACCAAGAGCATAAATTTAAAAGATGACGAGGCACTTATAAGTCTTGCAAATCCTATAAATTTGCCATCATTTTTTGCAAACTATGCCACACAAACAGCCAAAAGAGCGAAGCTTTATGTAAGTAGCGAATTTATGGCTAAATTTGAAATTTCACAAAATGAAGCAATTATTTTAGAAAAAGATGGGCATAAGCTTGCCATTTGCGTGGAGCTTGATAGCGAGCTTGGCGGAGCTGGTGCGTATTTAGGCGATTATGACGACAAACTTGATGTGGGCGTTATATTTAATGGTAAAAGCTACGCCGCAGTTAAAATTATAAAGGCAAAAGATGAGTGAAACACTATTTTTTGTGCTAAGCACTATCATTAAAGCCGTGGTCATCTTAGCCGTCATGGCAAGCCTTGCAGGACTGGCAACTTACGCTGAGAGAAAGGTATTAGCCTACATGCAGCGCCGCGTTGGGCCTGATATGGTGGGACCAGCTGGAATTTTACAGATAGTAGCTGACATGATAAAACTCTTTACAAAAGAGGACATAGTACCAGCAAATACGAATAAATTTATCTTTTTAATAGCTCCACTAATATCAGCCATTGCCGCATTTGCAGCGCTTGCACCTGTTCCATTTTTGCCTGAGTTTGAAATTTTTGGACATACATTACGTCCGATTCTCTCAGATATAAATGTTGGTATTTTATACATAGCTGGCGTTGCTTCAGTTTGCGTTTTCTCTCCACTTGCAGCAGGTCTTGCAAGCTATAATAAATTTGCATTAATTAGTGCAGCTCGCGCAGTAGTCTCACTTCTTAGTTTTGAAATAGTCGCTGGCATGGCTCTTTTAAGCGTCGTAATGGTAACTAGCTCACTCTCACTTGTGGATATAAACAACTATCAAAAAGGAATTTTTGGCTGGCTTATATTTAAGCAGCCCCTTGCCTTTTTGCTCTTTTTAATAGCAAGCTTCGTGGAGTGCAATAGAACGCCATTTTGCTTAACAGAAAACGAAACAGAGATAGTAGCAGGCTATGGCACCGAGTATAGCGGCATGAGATGGGCGATGTTTTTCATCGGCGAGTACACAAATATGATCGCTGCTAGCATCATCATTACGATTTTATTTTTAGGTGGATTTAACGAATTTTTATTTATCCCAGGTGCTTTGATGATCATCTTAAAATCAAGCGTTGTCTTTTTCTTTTTTCTTTGGGTAAGGGCTTCATGGGCACATTTAAGAGTTGATCAGTTAAGTGCATTTTGCTGGAAAATTTTGCTTCCACTTGGAATTTTAAATATCGTAATCACTGGCTTTATGCTACTAATCTAAGGCGAAAAATGAGTGAGAAAAAATATATTTTAATAGATGAAAAGTTAAAGCCAAAGAGCACGTTTGATAAATTTAAGCACTTCATCGCTATCACATTTAAGCCTGATCTTTTAATCGGACTAAAAGTTACGATAAAGCAGATGCTCTTTAGCAAGTCACATACTTTAAAATATCCTATGCAAAAGATGCAGCTAAATGCTAGATATAGGGGCATTCACAAGCTTTTGAAATTTGTTGAAAGTGAAAATGAACGTTGCATTGGATGCGGGCTATGTGAGAAAATTTGCGTTAGCAACTGTATTTCGATGAAGACTTCTCTTGGCGATGATGGCCGTAAAAAGGTCGCAAGCTACTCAATAAATTTAAGTAGATGCGTGTATTGTGGATTTTGCGCTGATGTTTGTCCTGAGCTTGCGATAGTCTGCGGGCAAGAGTACGAAGTCGCAAGTGAGAGCAGGATTATATTTGGCACAAAAGATGAGTTTTTGACAAAGGATAAATTTTTAAAAGATCAAAGCGAGTTTGAAGGATACGGAGCACTTCCTAAAAATGCTGATAGCTTAATCAAAAAGACGCCAAATGCATTTATAAACGAAAATGAAAATGAGACAAAAAGTGATGAGTAGTATAAATTTTAAAAGGGCAAAAGATGTATGAGAGCTTTGCATTTTATCTTTTTAGCGCCTTGGTTTTAGTTAGCTTTTCTTTTAGCGTATTTTGCAAAAACGCACTAAATGCAGTCTCAGCTTTGGCTGCTGGCATGGTCTTTATCTCGGCTATATTTTTCTTACTTGGAGCGGAATTTCTAGGCGTAGTGCAGATCATCGTATACACAGGCGCTGTGGTCGTTTTATATGCATTTGCAATGATGTTTTTTGACACCAGCAAGGAGTGCGAGCCAAAAAGCGGCAAAAAAGCAAAGATCACCATCTATCTTTTAAGTAGCTTTATAGCGCTTCTTTTGATATTTATATTTTTAGCTCCTATTTATGGTGCAAAATTTGATGGATTAAGTCCCATTGCTAGCGAGCTTGGCAATATCGAGGCTATTGGAATTTTGCTTTTTAGCAAGTATTTGATCGCTTTTGAGATGTGTGCTGTAATGCTTCTTGTGGCAATGGTTGCTGGCATTATCTTGATACATAAAGACCTAAATACTCAAAATACGCTAGAGGAGATGCTATGATAGGACTTACTCACTACCTCATCCTTGCAAGTCTAGTCTTTGTCATAGGGCTAGTTGGCATAATGAGAAGAAGAAATTTGATCATGCTATTTTTCTCAAGTGAAATTTTACTAAACTCGGCAAATATCGCACTCGCAGCTATCTCAAAATACCACTTTGATCTAACTGGACAAATAGTTGCATTTTTTATAGTGGCTATCGCAGCTAGTGAAGTTGCTGTGGGGCTTGGCCTACTGGTGCTTTGGTACAAAAAGACTGGTAGTATCAGCCTAGATTCGATGACAAATATGAAAGGCTAAGAGATGACTTTATTTTGTATTTCACTATTTTTTCCACTTCTTAGCTTTATCGTTTCTGGACTTTTTTCACATAGTAGTAAAAATTTTTTACTTGGTATCTTTTGCTCACTTCTCATGATAATTAGCACAACTGCCTCACTCATGCTAACAGCTAGCCTTGGCATAGATGAACCACTAAATTTATTACTAAAAGAATTTATAAATTTTGGCAGTCTGGATTTAAATTTTGGCTTCTATCTTGACGCCATTAGCCTTGTTATGCTTAGCACCGTTGGCGTGGTCGCAAGCATCGTGCATATCTACTCGGTTGGCTATATGAAAGACGATGCAAGCTTTAATCGCTTTTTTAGCTACTTGGGACTCTTTGTCTTTTGCATGAATGTCCTTGTCTCAAGCGATAACTTTATAGGGCTATTTATTGGCTGGGAGGGCGTTGGACTTTGCTCGTGGCTACTCATTGGCTTTTGGTATAAAAGGCCTAGTGCAAATGTCGCTGCAAACGAAGCTTTTATTATGAATAGAGTCGCTGATCTAGCCATGCTTGTTGGCATTTTTTATATATTTTATAGCTTTGGCTCACTTAAATTTAGCGAGGTTTTTAACGCCAGAAGCGACTTTTCTGGGCTAAATTTAGGCATCATCGCCACACTTCTTTTCATAGGTGCCATGGGCAAAAGTGCGCAGTTTCCGTTTCACACTTGGCTTGCAAATGCCATGGAGGGGCCAACTCCAGTTTCTGCACTCATTCATGCTGCGACCATGGTAACGGCTGGCGTTTATCTAGTCATACGAGCAAATTTTATCTTTATAAATGCACCTGAAGTTTCGCACTTTATCGCTTACCTTGGCACATTTGTAGCGATATTTGCAGCTAGCATTGCGCTAGTGCATAACGACCTTAAAAAGATCATCGCCTACTCGACGCTTTCGCAGCTTGGCTATATGTTTGTAGCTGCTGGACTTGGCGCTTATAAGATCGCACTTTTTCACCTTGTCACACATGCATTTTTCAAATCACTTCTATTTTTATGCGCTGGCAACGTCATGCACGCGATGAATGACGAACTAAATATCAAAAAAATGGGTGGGCTTTATAAATTTATGAAGCCAACTGCACTATTTTCTATCATCGCAAGCTGCGCACTAGCTGGCTTTTATCCATTTGCTGGTTTTTTCTCTAAAGATAAAATTTTAGAGGTTGCTTTTAGTGAGAATAAATTTTTATGGATCATTTTACTCTTTGGTGCTGTGCTTACAGCATTTTATAGTTTTAGGCTCGTTATGCTAGTCTTTTTTACAAAGCCAAAGAGCGAAAAACACGTGCATGAAGCTAAAAACTATATGCTAGCTGGTATGGGCGTACTTGGAATTCTCTCAGTCATAAGTGGCTTTTTTTGGAGCAACTTTAGTGAGTTTTTAGAAAAAAACTTAAAAGATTTTTCACTAAATTTATCTCACGGTAGCGAAATTTTCTTGCTCGTTTTAACACTTAGTCTAGTGCTAGCAAGCGCTGGCTTTGCAGTATTTGCCTATAAAAAAGAAATTTTTAAAGAGAGTGTTTGTGAGAGCAGAGCTTATAAAATTTTACAAAATGCCTACTTTATCCCAAAATTTTACGAGAAATTTTTCATAAATGGCTATACGTTAGTTTCACAAATTTGCAAGAAATTTGACGAGATGATAGTTGATAGAAGTGTCGATCTAGTCGCAATGGCGCTAAATAAATTTGCAAATTTAACAAACAAAATGCAAAGTGGCGACTTAAGCATCATGCTTAGGTTTATGGTCGCAGGTCTTGCCTTGCTTTTAAGCTTTATATTTTTATTAAACGGAGCCAAATAATGCTAAGTGTAATCATATTTTTCCCTGCAATAAGCGCAATACTTGGCTTTTTGATAGAAAATAAAAGCATCAAATTTTATGGAGCAAGCATCGCGCTGATCGAGCTTTTGCTTGCCATTTTTATCTGCGTCAATGTCGATTTTCAGGGTTATGACTTTGTTTTAACGCATCAAGTCTCGCTCATACCAAGCCTAAATATCAGCTACTTTGTCGGCATCGACACCATTTCACTTGTGCTTATAGTCCTTAGCGCATTTATGAGCTTCATCTCTATCGCCGCACTTAGCGATGATGGAAATTTAAAGCACCTTGTTATTAGCGTGCTATTTTTAGAGAGCACGATGATGGGCGTCTTTAGCGCGCTTGATATGATCTTATTTTACAGCTTTTGGGAGCTTAGCCTCATACCGCTTCTTTACATCATCGGCGCATTTGGCAGTAAAAATAGAATTTACGCGGCGATCAAATTTTTCATCTACACATTTTTAGGCTCTGTCTTTATGCTAGTAGCGATCATTTTTATCGGCTATCTGTGCTATCAAAAAAGCGGCGTCTTTAGCTTTAATCTGCTTGATTGGTACAAGCTTGGCATCGGAGAAAATGCTCAAATTTGGCTATTTTTAGCATTTTTCTTTGCTTTTGGCGTCAAAACTCCGCTATTTCCGTTTCACACGTGGCTACCTTATGCACACGGACAGGCTCCGACTATCGGCTCAGTGCTGCTTGCTAGCGTGCTTTTAAAGATGGGTACTTACGGCTTTGTGAGATTTTCACTTCCACTTTTTCCAGATGCGAGCCTAATTTTAAGCGGCTTTGTCTGCGTCATAGCCATCATCATGATCATCTATGCAGCCCTTGTTGCCTACGCACAAAGCGATATGAAGCAAGTGATCGCTTATAGCTCTATTTCGCACATGGGCGTCATCATGCTTGGCATCTTTTCACTAAATTTAATAGGCCTTGGCGGCTCGATATTTTTGATGATAAGCCACGGCATCGTAAGTGGCGCGCTATTTTTGTTAGTTGGCGTCATCTACGAGAGGGCTCACACAAAAGAAATTTGCGAATTTGGTGGCCTTGCTAAGGTTATGCCAAAGTATGCGCTTATATTTTTTATAGCAACTCTTGCAAGCATTGGTTTGCCATTAACGATTGGCTTTGTAGGCGAGTTTTTGAGCCTGCTTGGCGTCTTTAAGCTAAACAAGCTCTTTGCGCTACTTGGTGGCTTTAGCATCATCGTGGGCGCTGTTTATATGCTGGTGCTTTATAAAAGGGTCTTTTTTGGCGAGTGCAAAGAGAAAAATTTAAGCCTTAAGGATCTAAATTTCAAAGAGTTAGCCGCTCTTGTGCCACTTTGTTTGCTCATAATCGCCCTTGGTATCGCCCCAAATTTAATCCTAAAACCGCTTGAACCAAGCGTGCAAAATATCATAAGCAAAATGCAAACTAGAGCCATAAATAGCGACACAAAGGATAAAATTTTATCTTTAAATGGCGGGAGCAAACTATGAACGAAATAGCCTTTTTAGACCTTAAAGAAATTTCTTTATCTTCGGTTGCTCCGATGCTTAGTATGATAATCTTTGCGCTTTTTATCTTAATCGTTGGCACCATAAAAAAAGACCTTTCAAGAAATTTCTACTGCGTATTTTGTATCATCGCAATATTTGTAAATTTGGGTCTAATACTTGATTTTAACGGACTTAGCCTTAGCTTTTGGGATATGCTTTTGGTTGATGGCGTTTCGGTCATCTCTCAAGTCATCATCCTAATCGCCTCAGCCCTTTTTATCCCGCTCGCACTTAGCACAAAAGAGTATTTTGAGTACAAAATTTACGAGTATTATGCTCTATTTTTGTTTATGATCGCTGGATTTTTATTTATGGTGAGCTCAAACAACCTACTCATCATCTTTTTAGGTCTTGAGATCAGCTCGCTTTGCCTCTACACCCTAATCGCCCTTCACAACAAGGCAAAAAGCGTCGAGGCTGCTATCAAATACTTCGCGATGGGTTCGCTCTCAGCTGGCTTTTTTGCGATGGCGATAGCGATGTTTTATCTAGCAACAAACTCAATAGACATCACTCGCATAGGCGTTGTCATAAAAGATCTTAGCCTAAATCAAAATTTAATAATCCTTCTTGGCTGCGTTTTCATCGCTTCAGCCATTGGCTTTAAGCTCTCGCTCATACCATTTCACACATGGATACCAGACGTTTATGAGGGCTCAAATGCCCCGCTAGCTGGCTATATGTCGATCGTGCCAAAGGTTGCTGGATTTATCGTCGCATTAAGAATTTTTGCGATGCTTGAGGGCTCTGGAATTTCATGGATAAAAGATATGCTCTACATCATCGCCGTGCTTACGATGAGCCTTGCAAACATCATGGCGCTAGTGCAAAAAGACGTCAAAAGGATGCTCGCTTTTAGCTCGATAGCTCACGCTGGTGTCGTGCTTTGCGCGCTTGTGGCAAATTCTCACGAGGCAAATGTCGCCTTGTTTTTCTACTGGATTATGTTTTTGTTTGCAAATTTGGGCGCATTTTCTATGCTCTGGGTGGCAAGGTGCGACGATGTGGTCTGCTGGGACAAGCGTTTTAAGCACCCATTTGAGAAATTTTCAGGGCTTATAAAAATTTTACCAAGCTACGCAGTTATAATGGGAATTTTTATGATCGCCCTTGCTGGCATACCGCCTTTTAGCGTATTTTGGGGCAAGATGGTGCTTATCTCATCGCTCATAAAGTCTGATTACGTCGTTCTTAGCGTTATAATTATGATAAATTCTACCATTGCGATTTATTACTATTTAAAGCTAATCGTCTTTATGTTTTTAAAAGAGCCGATCGTAAAAGATAAAAATCTCTACACCGCAAATATCTCTATGGCGCTAAAAGTAATTGTTGGCATTGCGGTAGCTGGAACGGCCTTTTCGTTTTTATTTTCTGGGGCGATTTTGGAATTTATTGAGCATTTTGTCTTTGCTTCAGGATTTTAGAAAATTTAACTATAATTGCGGCATGAAAAAGCTCTTAATTATTTTATTTTTTCCGCTTTATCTAACTGCTTTTAATCTTAGCCTAAACAGCGGCGCAAATGGTGATAAACCTTATAGCGTTCTTCAGCTAAGCGATGAGCAAGAATTTGAATGCGTTGAGCAAATTTTAGCTTACGATACCAAACGCTATGTCTGTATGCTTGATGATGGAATTTTGCCCAAAATTGAAGATACGACACTGCCATTAATGGATATAAAATATAAAAAGCAAGATGGCAAGCTTTTTGTCGTCATAATGCCAAAAGCACCGTCAAAACTACTAAATATAAAAACTGAGCTTTATAGTAGCCAAAACGTACAAGATAGCCCAAAAACAACCATTTCAAAACACTTTAGCATAATTATAGATACTTCGCTCAGTGAAAATAATAAGAGAAAGTCCGGGCTAAATTTTAAACCTGATTTTAAAGATATGCTAAATCCTAGTATCGGAGCGCTTGATCTTAATAAAGCTCCTATTGCTGAGCTTGATAGTAATGACATTGATATCTACATAAGCATAAAAAGAGCTTATGAAAAGGGCGCTTATGAAAATGTAGTAAAAGATACTCAAACAGCGATAAAAAGGCACCCAAATAGCCTTTTTTCAAGTGAATTTTTACTATTTCGCCTAAGGGCTCTTGATAAAATTTTTGAGACAAAAAATGAGTTTGAAGAGATTGAGCCAAAAGATATCGTAAGTGAAGGTAGGGCTTGGATTAGAAAATTTCCATCTGATGAAAACTATCCAGAGGTGCTCTATCTAATCGCTAGAGCCTACCTAAAAGATAGTATCGCAAGTGATGCAAAATATATGCTTGATATCTTAAACGAAGAGCACGCAAACTCAAAATTTACAAAACTTGCAGCGCTTGATTATGCTGATTATCTCTACAAGATAGGCAGACAAAAGGAGGCGCTAAAAGACTATGAAAAAGTGCTTTACTCCACGAACGACATCGACCTTGCAAGTAGAGCAGCACTAAGCCTAGCTGATGCAAATATTGATAAAGAAAAATTTGATGAAGCAAAGAAATTTATACTAAAAATCGCAAATGCGAATGAAAAATTTTTTATGAACAACCCAACAAAGTCGATGAATCTTGCAACTACATTTGCAAGTAAAGATATGCCTGATGTGGCTGCTAAAATTTATGAAATCTTGATAAATAATAGCGATAGAACGAAAGATTTTTATGAAGTTGCTTTAAAAAATTTAGCACTAAATCTAGCCAAAACAAAAGATGAGAAAAAAGCATACGAATACTTAAATAGATATGAGACAGAGTTTAAATATGGTGATTATATCGATGAGGTGACTAAAGCAAAAGATGGGTTATTCTTTGAAGAGGAGGATAAAAATGCTACTGCACTTCATGCAAGATATAAAGAGCTAATTGAAAAATATGCTGGAACAAATATTAGCCAAAAGGCTCTAATAAGCGAGCTTGAGCTGGATATTAAAGAGCGCAAATTCTCCGATGCACTATCTTACAAAACCATGGCAAAAGATGGAAATTTAAGTAAGGCAATGGAGCTGATAAATGAGGCTGCGCTAGAGCTTACAAAAGAGTATTTTATAAAAGATGATTGCACGGCTGTTATAAATTTGCTTGAAAACTACGATATAAATAAAATCTCATTACCACAGTTTAAACTTTTTAACTGCTACTTTAGAACAGCTCGCTACAACGATGCACTTGAGTTAGCAAAAGCTCATGCAAAAGATGAAAATTTAGAAGACAGAGTTGAGTGGCTGGTAAATTTGAGCAAAATTTTATATAAAAACAAAGACTATGAGCATGCGATCATTGCTGCAAATGATGCGCTTTCACTTGGCTCATCAGTCGAATACTCAGATCCAACACCATCTCTTTTTGATAGGTTTTACTCATTGCTTGCATTAAAACGCTTTACGGAGGCGATCTCAACCATTAGCGCTATTGAGCAGCTAAGAGGCCAAGACTTTAAGATTATCGAAGCATATACAGCTATAAGCGACTATGCGATGAAAAGTAATGACTACGCCATCGCTACAACATATGCCAAAAAAGCTCTTGAGCTACAAACAAAAGCCAAGATAAATACATTTTCACCAAAGATAAATTTTAACTACTCAGAAGCTTCACTAAAGACAGATAACCTAGGTGAGGCACTTGATGAGGCGAAATTTATACTAAACATGAAGCTTGAACCAGAAGACCGCTTACATGCTTTAAATTTGATAAGTGAAATTTATATAAGACAAAAGCAGTTTAAGTTGGCTAGGCCTTATTTAAATGAGTGCTCTGACTCAAATTTTATAAGCCCGTATAAAGATGCTTGCAAAGCTAAGCTTGATATGATAGGTAAAAACTAAATGCAAAGAGATAGCTTGTTTGCTAAGTTTTATATTTAAGCTTAAAGTTTAGCCTTTATTTTTGCTATTTAAGTTGAACTTTTTACGTATTTAATTATTTTTTTACATTGCTACCAAATGCTCTTTATATTATAAAAAGAGCTATATTTTATCATAAGCCTTAATGTGTTTTTAATGCATGAGACCTGGTATAATCTTAAAATTTTAAGCATCTTTCTTTATTAACAAATGTAGGCTGTTTTACGTTTTATAAGCTTAAAAATTAAAAATGCTTAATAAGTTTTTTGCCCAATAGATCAAAGCAAAAAACAACTTGTAACGCTTTTAATTATATTGATATGATGTGTTTTATTGTATTTATAGAAATTTTTAGCTTATTGTAAATTAACTTCTAAAAATTTATCATATACTACACGCTAATTAAACAACATTATAAAAATTAATTTTTACGTTTTTAGTAGCAATTTACTAAGCAAATAAGTATACATTTTTAATAAATTTTCTATAAAAATTTCTGTGTAACAAATTAAAAAGAAAAAGAATTAGAAAAATGGTGACCCATACGAGACTCGAACTCGTGTTACCAACGTGAGAGGCTGGTGTCCTAACCGCTAGACGAATGGGCCAGAATGGATGGTGCCCCGTGTAGGTCTCGAACCTACGACCCCATCATTAAGAGTGATATGCTCTACCAACTGAGCTAACGAGGCAAGATTAAATAGTAATAATAAATCTTAAAGTGTTATCTTAGAACTTATAATCTTAAAATTTAATTTGACACTCAATAATGGGTGCTTTATTAGACACGACCTTAACCTAAGGTTTAATGGATGGCGCAGCGGACGGGGCTCGAACCCGCGACCTCCGCCGTGACAGGGCGGCATTCTAACCAACTGAACTACCGCTGCACCTAAAATGGTGGTCGCTATAAGACTCGAACTTATGACATCCACCTTGTAAGGGTGGCGCTCTACCAACTGAGCTAAGCGACCTAAAATTTAAAAAATATCTGGCGACCCTTAGAGGATTTGAACCTCTGTTTCTACACAGAGAAAGTAGAGTCCTGAGCCACTAGACGAAAGGGTCATA